>JALQTQ010000082.1 GCA_023263995.1 Akkermansiaceae bacterium
GGCGAACGTTCCCCTTTGATTCCCATTCGTCATGACAACTCCAGCAGTAGGTCTCGAGCATCTCGGCCGGGCCGGCCGACAGGACCGAAGGGAGCGCTGCCGTGAGGAAGATTCCCCCAAGGAGAGTTCGGGAAAGGGACATCGGGGTCGTCGTGGACTTAACCAAGAAACTCCCGGATGGCTCCTTTCTGATCCATGTGGGTCAGGCCGGTATCGATAGCTCCGTAGTGTTCCACCGGGTTCCCATAAGCATTGAGGATGGAGGTATACCAGTTGCCGAGGGTTTTGTGACCTTCCTTCCCGTAGCGGGGAAGGCGGATGTATTTCCCGGCGATGTCCAGCTTGGCGTTCTTTCCGGAGAGAACAATGAAGGGCCACTCGGTCCCGTGACTGTGGTGGGTTTCCCCGTTGTCCGGGAAGTAGAGCAGCATGGTATTGTCGAACATCGTTCCCCCGTCCTCGGGCACGCTCTTGAGCCGCGTGACGATGCGGTTGATGACCTCCATGTGATGACGGCGGACCTTCTCGCGGACTTCGAGAGCCTGGAAATTCTTCACCGGCTTGCCGTGCCCCACGTCGTGGAGGTTGACCGTCTCGTTCTCAATGTCGGTGACCCCGGTGTAGGGCGTGCCGAGTTCATCGACGGTGAAGGTGACCACGTTGGTCATCCCCGAAATGAGCGTCGAGAGCAGGATCTCGGTATGCCCGATCTGGCGGTCCACCGTGGAAAGATCATCAGCGAAATATTTGTCGTCGAGCTTGGGAGCGTGACGCCGGATGACATCGGCCATCGCATCCATCTTGCGGTTGCGCTCGCGGATGTTCTCGATCGAATCGGAGTAGTTCTTGACCTTGGCCTTCTCAAGTCCGCGCAATTCCTCGGCCATGGCACCCTCGTTGCGGGCGGCAAACTCGAGGAGCCGTCGTTCCAGCTGGTAGGCCACCTGAGCGTTCTTGTCGCTCGACACCGACTTGAAGAGCTCCTCCATCGCCACCTTCGGAGATCCGAAGGCGTAGTTGGGCTGCTGGGGCCCGCGCGCCGAAAAGCCCTTTTCGATCCCGTTGATGTTCCCACGGGAGTTCCCGCCACCGCTGGGGAAGCAGGCGAGCTCGATGTGCTCGAGCGAGGAAGGAAAGAGCCTGGCCAGTTCAAAGTCGACGGTGGCCCACTTGATCGAGCTGAGACGCTCGTTGGCCTTGTAGACCCCCAGGGACGACTGCCAGGTGTGGTGGCCGATGGTGCACATCTTGCCCGAAAGCCCCTGCAAGATCGTCATCTCTGCCTTGTGCTCGTTGAGCGCCGCCATCCAGGCGGGCAGGTCGTGATTGCCCAGGCCAACCTCGAAGGCCTCCTTGTTTTTTTCCTTGGCCTTCTCGGCCTCACCCAGGGTCGGGGGCACCAAGGTGTCGGGCAGCAGGCCATTGCCCTTGTGAATGAAGATGAATCGCTTCGGTGCCCGACCGTTCGGGGAGCTGGCAAAGAGCCCGGGCCACAGGGCCATCGTCCCGGCTCCGAGGAGGGATTGTTTGAGGAAGTTTCGGCGGCTGTTCATGAAGTTGGCTTGGTGTCTTTTCGATAGAGGAATGAGTCGGAGGTCAAGAGGGAAAGGACGACCATCTTGAAGCTGCCTCCACCTTTTACGTAGGCTTCCTCAGCTTCGATCAAGGTCCGGGAATCCGAAAGCATCTCGTTGCGGCCCATGAAGTAGCGGAAGGCGTGCCGGATGATCGACTGACGGACGCGACGGGACCTGGCGAGACGGTCGATCAAATCGTAAGCATCCCGTACTTTCCCGTCGAGCTCGGCATTGCCGGTGCCCACGAGCACGCCAGAAAGATCAAGCGGCCTCGTCTGATACCCGTCGGCACTCGTTTTCCCGTCCCCCTGCTTGATGACATTCTCGGGATGCTCCAGAGCCTCGGCAGTGCGGTAGCGCCCGAAGTCATCGAACATTTCGAAGGTCAGCCCCAGCGGGTTCATGTGCACATGGCACTTCCAGCATTCTTCCCGGGAGGTCACGCTGTCGAGCCGCTCGCGCAAGGTCCGATGGTGGTCCTCGGGAATCTGGGCATCGACGGTGATGGGAACATCGGGGACGTATCCGGCGAGAAGCTTTTCACGGATCCATTTTCCCCGCCGCACCGGATCGGTCTCAGTGTTCTGCGAATGGGCCACCAGCCAGGCCGGGTGGGTCAGGATGCCCTTGCGATTCGGCACCTTGAAAGGCTGCCTGACCGCGAAATCCCAGCCCTTCTCCCCGGTATCCTTGCCGCGGGATCCCGGGATGGGAGCCAGATTGTAGATCTCGGAATACTGGTGACGGAACCCGTGGGCCCAGGGGGGAATGATGAACGGGGTGGTCCCCCGCCCGAAAGTGGTCTCGAAGTAGCCCATGAGGCGGCCAAGAGTGTTGTCGTGTCGGCCTTTGCCCCGCTTCTGTTGGGGCACCTGAAGGCCCAGATTGTCTTTCAACAGCTCCTCGTGCTTCAGGCTCACTTCCTCCGGCTTTTCCCGCCACGGCTCGTCCTTGAGGACCTCCCAGGCCTCGCGCCAGCGACCGATGATGAGCGCAGTCTGCTCGTCGGGGCGGGTGTGATACACGTAGTATTCATCGGTGGTGAGGAGACGTTCGAAAACGTTGCGATCCTCCCGGACGATGAGGTCTACGATCTTGTCCGCTTCATCGATGACGTGTCCCGAGGTCCCGGCGGTTCCGCGACCGGCATTCTGATAAAATCCCCCGCTCCGCTTGGAGTCCTTGAAGACCTTCGTCATGTTAGGGTAACCGAAGAACTCGCGGAAGAAGCGATTGATACGCGGATGGGTCACCTCGTGGGATCGCAGCCCCTTGCCACTAACCTCCGGAGCCCCGGGCCCGGCAAAGGTGGTTTCGTCCTTGAGGATCCTCATCACTTCTCGCCGCACGTCGGCACGCGTTTCCAGCCGCCCTTCAGCAACCGCCTTGACGAGTTCGGCATCGGGATTCCGGTCGGTGAGGGCGTAGGCAATCGCATAGCTCGCCTCCCGCGGCGATAGCATGCGACGCCCGTGCTCGTCCGCCGGGCCCGCCCCGAATTCATAACGATACATGAATTCCGACTTCAAAATCACGCTGATCAACATCTGTCGCAGCCCCTCGCTGTTGCCGCTCAACCCGATGCCTTCCTCCAGCAAGCGACAATGGTCCCGCAGTTCCTCCTCGCTCGCCTCACGCTGTAAAACACACTGAAACTGCGCCTGCACCGCCGCCTCCATCTCGGCCCGGGTCGGGCGCCCCTTCTTCATCACGATGGCCTCCAGCGCCTCCGGTGTGCGACCCGGAGTCCATCGGTCCTTGGGGTTCTCAAACTGACCGTTCTTGAGCTCGCCGCTCTTCACCCGCGCCGGATGAAGCTGCTTGGTGGCAATCCAGTCCGCGTTGCCCAACATGGTCAGCAAGTGCCCGCCATCCAGGGTGGTGTTGTCGTAATACCGCACCCCGGCATGATCCGGCAGGATGATCGGCACGGTGACCCCGTAAAAAGTCTCCTGCCGGTCCCTTCCTTCCAGCCCGAAAATGGCATTGACCCGCTCGATGAAAATCTGCGGGCTCACCAACCACCGCCGCGCCGGGGTGAAGGCCTTCTCGGTGATCTCGCCGCTGAAAAGCTTCTCGTGATCAACGTAGTTGGCGTAGTTCGGGTAGCGCAACTTGTCCTCCAGGGTCGAGGCCTGATGCCGACCCAGCTCCTGCGATACCCAACCCAACAATTCCTCCCGCTCAGCACCTGTCGGTTGCCTCTTCTTCCGCTCCGGTGGCATCTGCCCAAAGTAGATCTGCTCCTGGATCTTGTTGAGCAGGTCGAGACGATTCTCCAGCGGGAGCTCGTCAAGCAGGTCGAGGCGAACGTTCCCCTTTGATTCCCATTCGTCATGACAACTCCAGCAGTAGGTCTCGAGCATCTCGGCCGGGCCGGCCACAGCCGCAAACGTCAGCACGCCGAGATTGAGGGCGGCAAGTCGAGAGATTTTCGAGGACACAAAAGGCATGGGATGGCTGGGCACCGGGCCGGTCATACGAAGGGAAACTCGTAAAACTCGCATCCGCGCCCGATATTTTCCCTGAATCCGGTTGATCGTGAAGATGAATCGCAGTTATTCGATCCTGACCCGGATCGGTTTGTCCCCGACCTGAAAGAACCCGAGGAGCTCTCCCTTGTGACTCTTGCAAACAAAGACCTGCCCGGACGTGGTGTTTACCAGCCTTCGGGTCGCTCCCTTCATCGTCCACGGATCAGTCGGAGCTCCCCGGTCATCCAGTGGCGTGAGAGTGACGCCAAACTGATTTTGATTTTGGACCAAGATGGTCACGGGCTTCCCTCCGGGCTTGGAGGCGGGAGGCTGGCCGCCATCGATTTTCTTCAAACCAATCACCTCATCAGACTGAAAAGCGGCAATTCCGGGTTGGGTCTCGTGTTTTGGCTTCATCCCCCGCGGGGCGAGATTACGAAGTTTCGCAAGAATCTCGACGCAATCCGGATCATCCACCCGGTTCCTCCATTCGTAGGGATCTTTCGCGATGTGATATAGCTCCTCCCCGCCGTCACGATAATGCAGGTAGCGCCATTCCTCGATGCTCACGGCGTAGTTTTCTGGATGCCCGAGGTGGGTGATGGCGGCGTGCGGCCATTCCGCCCCGGGTGACTTCAAAAGAGGCACCAAGCTCCGACCATCGACCCCCGGCTTGGCTGGCACTCCGGTCAGATCGGTCAGGGTCGCGAAGAGATCCAGTAAACTGACCGGACGGTCGCAAACCGATCCCGGCTCGGTTCCTTCCGGCAGCAACTGGCAACCCTTCGGAGCCTTGATGATCAGGGGAACCCGCGAAGCGGCCCGCCAGCAGGTGAACTTCTGCCAGTGTTCCTTCTCGCCGAGATGCCACCCATGGTCACTCCACAAGATGACAATGGTGTTACCGGCATTGGGCCCTTTTTCCAGGGCATCAAGAACGCGCCCCACCATGGCATCCGCGAAATGGATCGAAGCCAGATAGCCCTGCACCCCCTTGCGCCACTGACCGTGCCAGAGGATATGCGGAAAGTAGCGGTTGCGCGCGATGCGACGCCCCATCAGCGGCACGTCATCAAGATCATCCGGGCGATACCCCGGCGGCAGTTGGATCGTTCCCAGAGGAAAGGGTTTGAAGTATTTCGCCGGCACAAACCAAGGCTCGTGGGGCCGATAAATTCCGCAGCCCAAATAAAAGGGTTTTTCATGCTTTCGGCCCAACTGGCCCCCGATCCATTCGGAAACCTTGTAGTCGCCACCGAAGGTCTCATCGTCCACTGCCACCGCCGCCCAGTCGGTCTCGACATACTGCCATGCCCCACCACGGGGCAGGCTCACCGGCCTGTTGTTCGGATGGTAGGTCTTGGGAAAAGGATCATCCAACTCCTTCTCCGGAAAGTAATCGTCCCACGACACCGGATCGATGACATAATGAAGCAGCTTCCCCGATCCAGCCGACCAGTATCCGTGGTTGGAAAAATGCCGGGGCATCAGAACCTCCTTCGGCATCACATCCCGAAGTTTCTGAAGGTTCTCGTAGAGGCCGGAGGTGCCCGGGGCCTTTCCGCTGAAGAGGGCACTTCGCGAGGGGTTACAAGCCGGTGCCGCGGTGTAGGCATTGCGGAACAACATCCCCTCCCGCGCCAGGCGATCGATGTTTGGAGTGAGTGTCTGAGGATGGCCGCCGAGACACCCGACCCAGTCGTTGAGATCATCAAGCGAAATCAGAAGAATGTTTGGACTGGATTACCCGACCGCCGCCCTGCCACTGGTCGCCACCGCGGTCAAACATACCATCAGCCATCCAATGCAACAAAATGAACCTAGTTTCAGCACGGGAGCATCATCAGCTGGTTTCCCACAGAGTCGCGAGAAAATTACCACCAAGGATTTTGCCACCGCTTCGCCTTCCACTCGATCAATCCTCATTTCCTCAAAGATCAACTCCAGGCCTCCTCAGCTTGATTCTCCTCAACTCTGTAAAAGAACCGCTTGCACCTGTCCCCTCCCTGTTCTCTAATCCGACCGCTTTGACACCAGCCATCCTTGCCCTCGAAGACGGACGCACCTTCCGTGGCCGCGCCTTCGGTCATTCTGGAACCACCTCCGGCGAAATCTGCTTCAACACCTCAATGACCGGCTATCAGGAGATCATCACTGACCCCTCCTACCGTGGCCAAATCGTCACGATGACCTACCCACTCCAGGGAAACTACGGCGTCAATCCGGAGGACGCCGAATCATCCTCTCCCCACGTGCGCGGATTCGTGGTCGGAGAACTATGCGAGGTCCCTTCTTCCTGGCGGTCACGGCAAACTCTCGCCGACTACTTCAGCGAACACCAGATCATCGGAATCGAGGATATCGACACCCGGGCCCTCACCAAACACCTCCGTGACAAGGGAGCGATGCGGGCGGTCCTCACCACCGAACTGACCGAGGAGGAAGCCGTCAAAGCTGCCAACGAGGCCCCACCCATGGAGGGCAGCGATTTCGTCCGCGAAGTCTCTACTCCCAAGCCCTACCTGTGGGAGGGCGAATCGCGCCTCTGGACCATTCCCAGCACCACCACCGGCCAGACCACGAACTACCTTGACCTTCCCCCGGTGCAGTACCGCATCGTCGCCTACGATTTCGGGATCAAGCACAATATCCTCCGATCGCTTCGCCAGGCCGGCTTCGAAATCACGGTGGTCAATGCCCGCACTCCGGCCCGTGAGGTCCTCGCTCGGAATCCCGACGGGGTCTTTCTCTCCAACGGCCCGGGTGACCCTGCCGCTCTCAGCGATATTCACGAGGAAGTCAAAAAACTCATCGGCGAGGTCCCCCTTTTCGGGATTTGTCTCGGCCACCAGATTCTCACTCACTGCTTCGGCGGGTCCACCTTCAAGCTCAAGTTCGGCCACCGCGGCGGCAACCACCCGGTCAAGGACCTCCGCTCGGGCAAGGTCGCGATCACCGCCCAAAACCACGGCTTTGCCACCGACGACAGCTCGCTTCCCGACTACATCGAAGTGACCCACCTCAATCTCAACGACCACACCGTTGAAGGCATGAGAAGTACGAAAGACCCCGTTTTTTCGGTCCAGCATCACCCCGAGGCCGCTCCCGGACCGAACGATGACAAGGGCTTCTTCGATGACTTCACCGCTCTCATCGAGTCTTCCAAGTAGCGATCCCCCATGAATACCATCATCTGCGGCCTCCAGTGGGGCGACGAAGGAAAGGGAAAGATCGTCGATTTTCTCACCGAAAAAGCCGACCTTGTGGTCCGCGGACAGGGCGGCAACAACGCTGGCCACACCGTAATCGCGAAGGGAAAAAAATACGTCCTTCACCTCATCCCTTCTGGGATTCTCTGGGACAAACAATGCGTCATCGGCAACGGGGTTGTCCTCGACCCCGTTGGGCTCTGCCGGGAAATCGAGAGTCTGGAAGCCGAGGGTGTCCCCATCACCCCGGACCGACTCCTCATTTCCGACCGCGCCCATGTCGTGCTCCCTTACCACCGAGAACTCGATGCGGCCCGCGAGATGTCGCTGGGCGACAAGAAGATCGGGACCACCAAACGTGGCATTGGTCCAACCTACGCCGACAAGGCCAATCGGATCGGCTTGCGCCTCGCCGACTTCCGTGACCCCGCCAAGGCCCGGGAATTGATCGAGACCCGCCTTGAGGAAGCCAACCGCACCCTTGAACACCACGACCTCCCAACCTTCCGGGCCGGAGACGTTCTGGTCGAGGTTGAAGCCGCCATCGATCGCCTCCGACCGCACTTCACCAATGTCATTCCGGTGGTTCATTCCTCGTGGAAAGGCAACGAGACCATTCTCTTCGAAGGGGCCCAGGGGACTTTTCTCGATATCGATTTTGGCACCTATCCTTTCGTCACCTCCTCCAACACCACCTCGGGCGGAGCCTGCACTGGTTCGGGATTGCCCCCGACCGCGATCGACCGCGTCGTCGGTGTCTGCAAGGCTTACACCACCCGTGTTGGTTCCGGCCCTTTTCCCACTCAGAACGACGAGATCGCGGAGTTCTTCCATTCCCGCGGGATGGAATTCGGGGCCACCACCGGCCGCCCTCGCCGATGCGGCTGGCTCGATACGGTCCTCATTCGTTACGCCGTGATGGTCAATGGAGTCACCGACCTCGCGGTGACCATCCTTGATGGCCTTGACGAGAGAGAAACCCTCAAGATCTGCGTCGGCTACAACATCGATGGCGAAATCCACGAATTCCCTCCCGCCGAGCGCGACCACTGGGACAAGGTCGTTCCGATTTATCAGGAAATGCCCGGATGGCAGCAATCCACCTCCGGGTGCCGCAGCTACCACGACCTTCCCGCCGCCGCCCGCAACTACCTCGCCCGCATCGAGGAACTGACCGGTGCCCGGGTTTCCTACATCGGAGTCGGTCCCGACCGCGAGCAAACCATCATCCGCTGAATCAACCATGGGCCACGCCCCCGCAAACCCGGCACCGCGTCATGTCGCTGTCATCATGGATGGCAACGGTCGTTGGGCCCGGAACCGCGGACTGCCTCGCAAGGCAGGCCACCGGGCCGGGGCGGAATCCGTCCGCCAAGCCGTCGAGGCCTGCCTCGAACGCGGGGTGGAATTCCTCACCCTCTACGCCTTCTCGTCCGAAAACTGGAATCGCCCGCCTAAAGAAATCGACGCCCTGATGGGGCTCCTCGAAGACTTCCTGCGAAGCAAGAGACGGGAATTCAAAAAGCAAAACGTCCGCCTCCGCACCATCGGACGCACGCACCTGCTTCCCCCTTCCTGTCGTGAGGAACTCGCCAAGGCCATTCAAGAAACGGCTCAGAACACCGGCCTCACCATCATCTTGGCCCTGTCCTACGGAAGCCGGGAGGAAATCACGGATGCCACTCGTCGCGTTGCCCTGAAAATCAAGAACAACGAACTCGAACCCGACGCGATCTCGCCGGAAACAATTGCCGCGCACCTCGACACCGCCGACTTTCCCGATCCCGATCTCCTCATCCGCACCTCCGGGGAACTTCGTCTCTCAAACTTCCTCCTGTGGCAGCTCAGCTACGCCGAGTTTTTCATCAGCACGCGGAACTGGCCGGATTTTCGAAAAGCCGACTTCCTCGAGGCCCTCGAAATTTATTCTCGCCGTCAGCGCCGCTTCGGGCGAGTCTCGGCCAGCTAGAGCCCCACCAGACCTCTTGAGCAAGGAACCCAACCATCACCTGCTTCTTGTCGACCAGGACCTCGAATACCTCGATTGGGCCACCAAACTCTTGCAAGCTGAGGGCTTGAAAATCCTGCGCTGCGACCGCGCGGACAAGACTCTCAAGGTCCTCGAAAAAGTCCCGGTCGACGTCGTGGTCTGCGACATCAAACTCGAACCAATCGACGGAATCGAATTGATCCAGCGGATCCGCGCCCACTCTCCCAATACCGCCTCTATCCTCACGGCGGTCTCCCCCACCACCACCCAGATCATCGAAGCCAGCCAAAAAGGGGCTCTCGATGTTCTCCGCAAGGAATCACTCGCCTTCGAACTCCGCCAAGTCGTCGAGTCCGCCT
Organism: Akkermansiaceae bacterium; assembly: GCA_023263995.1. Taxonomy (GTDB): domain Bacteria; phylum Verrucomicrobiota; class Verrucomicrobiia; order Verrucomicrobiales; family Akkermansiaceae; genus SW10. The sequence continues at coordinate 9,610 of JALQTQ010000082.1, forward strand.
TTCAAAGCGTCGATCAAAAACGCGAGATGGGCCCGTCCTCCGGAGAACCACCCGGCCTGGTCGGCAAGGCCACCATCATCGGGGTTTCCCGTCCGCTGCAAAACGTGATGAAAGTGGTCGGTCGCGTGGCCCAGTCCGACGCCCCCGTCCTGATCAGCGGCGAAAGCGGCACCGGCAAGGAACTCATCGCTCGCTCGATCCATGCCTACAGCCCGCGGCGAAAAAAAGAAATGCTGGTCATCAACTGCGGTGCCATTCCCGAGAACCTCCTCGAATCCGAACTCTTCGGACATGAAAAAGGGGCCTTTACCGGGGCGATCGCGCGCCGGGCCGGGCGCTTCGAGGACAGCCACGAAAGCACCCTCTTTCTCGACGAGGTCGGCGACTTGCCCGCCAGCGTTCAGGTCAAACTGCTGCGCGTCCTTCAGGATGGCACTTTTTCCCGAGTCGGGAGCAACGAGGTGCTCTCAACCGACGTCCGCATCGTGACCGCCACCAACAAGGACCTCGCCCAAGAAGTGCGCGAAGGCCGCTTCCGCGAGGACCTCTATTACCGACTCAACGTCGTCGAGATCAGCCTCCCTCCCCTCCGCGCTCGACAAGAAGATATCCCTATCCTCGCCGAGTTTTTCCTCGACCGGATCGCGCGCAAGAACGGGACCGCGCGCATGCGCCTCACCGGGGAAGCGATCGAACACCTCCAAAAACACAACTGGCCCGGCAACGTCCGCGAACTGGAAAACACGATGGCCCGAGCCTGCGCTCTTGCCTCCAACGACATCCTGATCCCCGAGGACATTCCCATCGGGAAAAACCCGGCCTCACTTGTGGGCAGTCTCGACGATGCCCTGGCGTTGATTATCGAACACTCCAGGCGGGAGAGGACCAACATCCTCGATTTTGTGCGCCAAGAACTCATCCGGCACACCCTCGAACACTGCGGGCACGACTTCCGCGAAGCCGCCCGTCTCCTCGGCGTGACCCAGGCGGCCCTCAAGAAAAGCCTCCAATTGCCTTCCGCCGCGAATGCTTGACCCCGCGCACCATCCCCTGATCCGAGACCGGCTCGCCCGCCTCCGCGACGCAGCCTGCCCACCCAGCGATTTCCGCCGCCACGTCGCCGACATTGCCCGCCTTCTCATCCTTCCAGCCACCGCTCACTTGGAAACAAGCGAGGTCACGGTCACCACTCCGCTCACCAGCATGACCGGGCATCACCTCGCCCGCCCCATCATCCTCGTGCCGATCCTCCGCGCCGGCCTGGGGCTCAGCGAGGCCTTTCTCGAACTCCTACCCGAAGCCACGGTAGCCCACTACGGTATGGCCCGAAACGAAGAGACCCTCGAGCCGGAAATCTACCTTGAACGCATTCCGGAACACGTCGCCGAGGCCGAAATCTTTGTCCTCGACCCCATGCTGGCCACCGGCGGCAGCGCCGTCGCCGCCTTCAACGGACTCAAACGACACGGTGCCACCCACCTCCATTTCGTTTGCCTTGTGGCCAGCCCCGAAGGCATGGCCTGCCTACGCCACCATCACCCCGATGTTCCCATCACCACTGCCGCCATCGATGAAGGCCTCAATGACAATGGCTACATCGTTCCCGGACTCGGAGACGCGGGCGACCGCATTTTCGGGACTCTTTAAAAGGGTGGCATCAAGGCCCCGGACGGTCTAATCTCCGGCGTGTCCATCTCGCGTGCCCTTTTGGTCATCACTCTCGCTGCCGGATTCTCCGGCGGTGCCACCTCGTGGACACAGGTGCAAAAGTCACCCGACTACCTGACCGCCAAGAAACAAATCGCCGACTACCTTCCCGATCTTGCCATCACCCGGATCGAAAAACTTCTTGCCCTGCCCGACCTTGAAGTCTCTGCCCGCGCCTCGCTTCTCACTCTTCTGGGCGAGGCCCGGGTCCGCGCCAATCAACCGGCTGAAGCTCTCAAAACGCTCGACGACCCCATCCTCCGCGACTTCAGTCCTGCCCACCGGTGGCGCAGCTACGCCCTCACCCGCCTCGGCCGCTACCGCGATGCGATCGCCGAACTGGAGAAGATCGACCGCCCCGCGATGCGGCCTTCCGCCGACCTTCAAGCTGGCAAACTCCACCTCGCACTTCGCAACCTCGACGCGGCCCGCGCCAGCCTGGCGCCGCTCCTGGCATCGAGCGACCCGACCCTCTCCCGCGAAGCCACCCTCCAGCTCATTTCCCTCGCCCTCGCGGACCAGAAGCCAGACGAAGCCGCGAGCCTCCTCAAAACCTTCACTCCCGCCAACCCGGCCGAGGAAAATCTCGTCCGTTACCTCAACGGGCGCCTTCACCTTCTCCGTGGCGAACGCCTTGCCGCTGTCGGCACCTTCCAGGCTCTCCTCAGCGAACCCGACACGCGCAAGAACCTGCCCGCTCCCGTCTTTCACGAAGCCACTCTCGCCCTCGTGGATAGCCTTGCTCTCGAGAGCAACGAAAAGGAGGCTGTCAGTGCCATCCTCAATACCCTCGAACAATACCCCGACTCCCCGAAACTTCAGCTCCTCTTTGCCCGACTTCGCCAATGGTCCGACCGCATCGAAATCGCTCCCGTGATCGAGAAACTCGCCACTTGGCTCCCCACCCTGCCCCCTCCGCCCGTTTCTCCCCTGGTTCCCCCCGGCTCCTCCGTGGCCCATCCCGGCACCTTCCTGCCAGCGCCCGTGCCAGCACCCCGCAGCCTCCTCGCCCTGGAATTCCTGGCCACCCAGAACCTTCGCTCGTCCACCCCGGAATTTCGCCTCAAGGGACAGCTGCAATTCTCTCTCCTGAAACTTCTCTCCCGGCCAGGCTCCCCGGCAGTCAACCGCGCCCTCCTCGAACTCGGCATTCTTGAAATGACAAACGCGCGTCACGAGCAAGCCCTCGCTCTCTTCTCCCTCCTTGAGGAAAACGTCAAATCCCCCCTCCTCCGTGCCCATGCCAAAGCCTTGGCCGGCCAAGCCGCCTTCGCCCTCGACGAACCCAGTAAAGCCAGCCAGTTCTTTCTCGAAGCGGAAGACATCGCCCACCGGGCCCGCCAGACTGATCTCGCGTCGGTTTCCGCCCTCAACTCCGGCCTCGCCCTCCTTTCAACCTCCCGCTCCAAGGAACTCGATGAAATCACCGGCAACCTCAACAGCCCCGAGGCACGCTCCTTCCTCCTCCTCGAACGCGGCCTCTACCTTTCGACGCGACACGACCCCGGTGCCCGAGACCTCCTCGCCCGCTTCCTCGCCGATTTCCCGACCGCCCCCCGCACCTCCGAAGCTGCCCTCGCTCTGGCCGAGAGTGCGGTCTTCACACCACCCTTTGACCGTGCCCTCGCCGAAACCCACCTTGCCTCTCTCCGCTTCGACCCCGAAACCGAACCCGCCCTCGAAGCCCGACGCCTTCTCGTCCTCCTCACCCTCGGCACCCAAACCCAACAAGCCCGCGACTTCCTCACCCGCCACCCCGATCACCCGCTCGCCGACCGCATTCTCTTCCGACTCGGCCTGGCCTATCGCAAACCGGCCCGCGAGGAAGACAAGGAGCTTGGTAAGGCCAACCTCCAGTTCGAACTTCTCCT
>JALQTQ010000083.1 GCA_023263995.1 Akkermansiaceae bacterium
AAATCGACCCCGATCACCTCCTCGCTGGTCCGCGCCAGCTCCAGTGTCGAGCGCCCCACCGCGCATCCCACATCGAGCGAGCGGGCCACTCTTCCCTCAGAAAAATGCCCGACAGTGCGCCGGGGAAAGTCCAGTGCCGCCAGCGGTCCCCCGCTCCAGGGCAGCAGATCCTCCGGACTTGCGTAGTGAAAAAGGAGATATTCTTCGACATACCGATCCGTTTCGTAAATTGCTGACATCGTCCCTCAGTCAAGCGGCGATTGGGATCTTGTCCAGCGGAGAACTGCCGAGGAGCAGTTCCTCCCCAGACCAATCACCCAACGGAGTTTGCTCAGCGATGCGGTGAGTTTTGACGATCCTTCTGAGGTCAAGCTGCTCCGAAAGACCTCTCTACCGAAACTGCCCTGCTTCCTCGCAGAAGTAGTAACCAGCCTTGCCGAGCCGTTCCCGGAGGTCCTTTTCCGAGATGCCGTGCGTCTTACAGAGGTCGTCAAGCGAGGAGGCATGGTTACGAAGTTCGGTATTGACCAGTCCGAGGAGAAGGTGGGGATCCATTGATTGAAACGATTTCAAATTCATTCTTTCAGCGCGGAATAGGCTGGAATCCTATTGACAGCGAGGGAAAATTTCCCCAACACCCGGCCACGCGGCGTTGGAAACGTCGTTCCCCTCACTTTTAAGGGCATCCCATGAAAAAAGACATCCATCCTGATTATCATCCCGTCGTCTTCCAAGACATGACCACGGGGCACCGCTATGTCACCCGCTCCACCGTGACCTCCGACAAGACCGAAGAGATCGACGGGGTTGAGCACTATGTCATCTCGGTCGGTCTGACCGCTGACTCCCATCCCTTCTTCACCGGACAGAAGCAGTTCGTGGATACCGAGGGTCGGATCGACAAGTTCCAGAAGCGCTTCGGCACCGTGCGCCGGGCCAAAAAACCCACTCGTGGCTGATTCCTCTCGGAACAGAAAGCCATCTCCAAAGAGGCAGTCCATTGCCGGGCTGCCTTTTTCTTTAGCGCTGAGGTCATGGACGAATCGCTCGGAGATCTTCTCCCTTTGATCGCACAACAACTGGAGTCACCGGACACGCCCTACGTTCGCGAAGCCTTTGAGCGTCTCCTCGCGGAACCGGACATCGACGAGGAAGAAGCCCGGGCCATGCTCGCCTTCTGTCTGGCCGATGAACTGGAGGCCATGGGCACGGAGGATCGGGCCTTCAACACCGAGCGATACCGTGTGCTTCTGCAGCTCCTTCCGGTCATGCCGGAAGGACGATGAAGAGCGCCCATGCCGAGAGAGCGTGAACCCGGGGCTTCCGCAAATGCGGTCAGCGAAGGAGGCGAAACGAAACCGTTCATCTGGCTGAACAAGTGATCTGAGGTCGCTCGGGTCGCCACGCGAAACTTCCAAAAACACCCTCAACCTGCCGCGATCGACGACAAAATCCCCTTTCGCTTCCGGACATTCCCAACTAGCCTTTGCCTATGGGAATCTTTGACAAACCCCGCCTCAAACGAGCTTCCAAGAGTCGCGAGAGTGTCCCCGATGATCTTTGGACCAAGTGCCCGGATTGTGGCGAAATGCTCCACACCCTCGATCTCAAGCAAAATAACCTCGTTTGCACCCATTGTTCTCATCACTTTCTCCTCGGGGCTTACGACCGCATCAATCTCATTGCCGACGAAGGCACCTTTGAGGAGACCGAGAGCAAACTCGTTTCTACCAATCCACTGGGATTTGCCAACTACGGTGAAAAGACCCAAGTCCTCCGTGACAAGACCCGGCTCAACGATGCGGTAGTCACCGGTAAGCTGGAAATGGGTGGACACCCGGTGATGGCTGCGGTCATGGATTTCAGATTCTTCGCCGGGTCAATGGGATCGGTGGTCGGAGAAAAAATCACCCGGGCCATCGAGCAAGCAAGCGCCGAAAAGCGGGCCATTATCATTTTTTCGTCCTCGTCCGGTGCCCGCATGCAAGAAGGGATGCTTTCCTTGATGCAGATGGCCAAGACCTGCGGTGCCCTTGCCCTGCACGGGGAAGCCCGCCTCCCCTACCTTTCCGTTTTCACCCATCCCACCACCGGCGGGGTCACGGCCTCATTCGCCACCATCGGCGACATCAACATCGCCGAGCCCAAGTGCATGATCGGTTTCGCGGGCCCACGTGTGGTCCGGGAAACGACTCACCAAGACCTTCCTCCCGGATTTCAGACCGCCGAGTTCATGCTGAAATGCGGCCTCGTGGATGCCATTGTGGAACGACGCGACATGCGTAAAAAGCTCATCGGCTATCTCAATTACCTCATGCCGCAGAAGTAAGGGCCACCAGCTACTTCGAGAGCACCCGGGGATGACTCGTATTCCCGAAGCGGTCGACCGCACTGACGGCAATGACGTCGGGTAAACCTCTCAGAGTCAGCTTGTTTCCAGCAGTTACGGTGGTGAGCTGCCACTTTTTCCCGACCCGCACCTGCACGGCGTATTTCGCGCACCCGGGCACCGGATTCCACGCCATGCTGAGATTGCCCCCACTCGCCACCGCGCGCACGGCCGGGGTCGCGGGCACCTGACGGCTCAACCAAGTCATGGGGGGGACGAGAGCTGGCTCTTGGTAGAAATTCTTCATCAAGCCGTCATTGACCCCGCCCCGGTTTTGCATCAATGACTTCATGCTCCAGTGAATATGGCCGACGTAATTCTTCCCAATCCGTCGGGTCAGACCGACTTGGTTGAGGATTTCGCGGGCTGGTCGCCCGGGGTCTTCGCTCGATTCAATCCGGGAAACCGCGATCCCGGGCCAGACCGGCCGACTCCCCTGCCCTCGCCACCAGCTGAGGAGACGACTAAAACTCTGGGGTCCCTCGATACGCCAGTAAAGTTGGGGTGAGAGGTAGTCGCACCATCCCTTGGCCAACCATTTTCGGGAATCCGCCGCGAGGTGATGATAGGCATCGATGGTCGCGGTGGTTCCGGCAGGCACCCCTGGGCGCCAGATCCCAAAAGGGCTGATACCCACGCGGACCCAGGGCTTCCTGGCTTTGACTTGGCGATACATCGCTTCCACAAAGCGATCGGAGTAAGCTCGCCTCTGCTTCGGCGTTTTGCCATCGGGAAACTCCGGGGTTGCCCGGCCACTCTTGTCGACATCCGGATAAGGGTAGAAGTAGTCATCGATGTGAACTCCATCCACATCGTAACGGTTGACCACGTCCATGATCACCGACAGGGCTCGTTGCCGGGTAAAGTCACTCGTTGGATCCATCCACTTGTAGGTCTTGAAATCTCGAATCACCGAAGGATGGGTCTTCACCACATGATTCGATGCCGTGGGGATCTTGCCATTGGGCAAAGCCCGGAAAGGATTGAACCAAGCGTGAACCTCGATGCCACGGGCGTGGGCCTGCTGGATGCAATAAGCGAGCGGGTCGTATCCCGGCGTTTTCCCTTGGCTTCCGGTGAGCCAGTGGCTCCACGGCTCGAGGCGTGACGAGTAAATCGCATCGGCATTGGGACGAACCTGGAAAATGACCGCATTCATCTTCATCGACGCCATTTGATCGAGGATTTTCCGCATTTCCGCCTGCTGCGTGGCAGCGGCCAGCCCTTGGCGGGAAGGCCAGTCGATATTGTAGACACAGGCCACCCAAGCCGCGCGGAACTCCCGGGACACCATGGGGGGCCGTTCGGAGCTGGCCCGATATTCCCGGCCCACAGAGCTTCCGACGAGAACCGCCACCAGATAGAAAACCTTCGCCCATCTTTTCATCGGGCCCTAGTCAATCATTTCCAGCAGGGCCTTCCCAGCCTCTTCCCCGATCGCGTAAAAACTGCCGGCATGTTGATACCATCCCTCAAAAGTCGGCTTGCGGTAGGATTCCCGTTCATTCGGCGGAGGCCAGAATGGCCTGGAATCGACAAAACGCAGTGAGTCTCGCAGTTCCGGCAAAAAGGCGACCCGGCGTTGGACTTCGAGAATCTCCGGAAATTCTGTCTCGGAGAGCCCCCCTTTTCCTGATCCCAATATCACCACTGGCAAGTCAGGAACCTGCAGATCCTTCCGGAGATCTCTCAGGAAAATAGGAAACAACCTTTCCAGAGTGTCGGCCTGGTCCTTTTCGCCAAGATCCAAGACCATCCCGGCCAAGTCATACTGCGACCCTTCAAGGTAATCCGGAAACTTGCTTCCCAGGGAACTGATGGACTCCGAGATTCGCTTGAGCAGTTCACGGTAGGTCCTTCCTGGGGCGCCCGAACTCGAAGACTTGAGATCCGCCGCAACGGAAGGATCGCCAAGATCGATTTTTAAAAGCAGGACCTGCTCGTCAAAGTGGTCTCCCAGAACATGGCCGAGACCCAGCTCGGGACCAATCCCCCGGGCATACCCGGGACCTCCGTATCCGATACCGAGGGCTCCGGTCTTGGAGGCCCGCTGATCAAAGTGAACCCAGACATCTGCCCGGGTGACCCAGCGCCCATCCTCGCCGAGCAGATGCGCATACTTCTGTCTTGTCTCGGGGGTCAGGACCAAATGATCCAGCGATCCGGCCGGAGCTCCCACTCGCGGCTGCTGGAAATCGGCCACGGCACCTCCTCCGAAAATTGTCGTACCTCCAAGCATGAGGACCACCTTCAGCGGGCCCTTGATCGGTGTGAGTAAATTCAGTTCGCGCAGAATACTCCGGATCACCGGGGGATGGATCGGTTTGCGGTCAAATGAAAAAGGGTCCGCGGCGTGGGGAGCCGGCTTTGTCATATCGATCAAGTTCACCACAAAGCCGTGCATATCGTTCACCGGCACCTTTTCTTCGGCCATGATCCGGGCAGCGATCTCGTTGTAGACCACTTCGGATCCCATTTCAAAAAGGTCGGAAGGCGTTGAGCGAATGGGCGTGGTACTGGCCCAGATCAATTTGGCCCCGGTCTTCTTCAATCGCGTCACGAGGGCGCGAAGATTCTTTTCATACTCTCCCGACGAAGTGGTGCGCACTCCCCCGGCGTAGCGAGGCATCACCCGGAAGGCCTTGATCCCGGGAGCCCGATGGATCAGGTCGCCCAAACCGACGTTAAAGTGGATCAAATCCCAGTCTCCCTCGCCGAGCAACTGGTCAAGGTGCTTCAAGACGCTGGCGGAGTGAAAGACCTCACCGTCCGGCAAGCCGGGAGATTCGAGATGCACCCGCCCTTGCACGAGTTCGCGGCCGCTGGAGACGAGGTCCCGATAGACCGAATCTCCCAAAATCAAGACCCGCGGCGGGTCGGCACCGATGGCCACCGCCCCGAAGAAGATCCCGAGCAGAGATAGCAGAACCTTCATCGACTTAGACCTTGATCTCAGTCATCTCGCCGGTGCTGTCCGCAAACTTTTCGATGGGCACGTCGAGGGAATTGAGAACCGTGGTGAAGAGATTGGCCAAGGGCACTTTGCGCTCTCCTTGGAAGGAGTGCAGGAATCCGTGCTTGAGTCCCAGCTTGCGTCCCCCGGCCAGATGCACCGGATAGTTCCGCGTGCTGTGGGAGGCATGAGGGTGGGCCGACCCCCAAATGACGGCGGTGCGATCGAGCATATTACCATCGCCCTCTGGCGTGTCCCGCAGGCGTTGGAGGAAATAGGCGTGCTGCTCGGCCCGCCAACGATCCCATTGTCCCGAAAAATCGGCCGGACGCTTGTGGGCGATGTCGTGGGTCGCGCCTTTATACCCGAGGACATAAGTGGCGTAATTCCACATCTCGCTGTTGCTGGATTGCTCGCTTTCCAGCATCAGGGTGGCATAGCGGGTGGAGTCGGTTCGGAAAGCCAGATAAATCAGGTCATACATGCACCGGATGTATTCTTGAGGCTCCCGGTGGGAGACCTCAAGATTGAGGCCCTTGGTATCGACCTTGGGGAGTGGCTTGTGGGTCCACTCGCTGGTGCGCTCAACCCGTTTCTCAAGCGAACGAATCGACTCGAGGTATTCGTCCATCTTCCCCTGATCCTCGCGACCCAGCCTCCTCTGGAAGCTGTGACTGTGCTCCATCATGAGATCGAGAATACTGGCATCCCGCTTCAAACCGCGGCGGATCTGTTCCACGCCTTTTCCGGCGTAGGGATTGAAGAGGGAATTGAAAATCTCCTGTGGCTTGTGCATCGCCGGGATGGGCTGCCCGGGACCGCGATGCGACAAGGTTTTGCTCGACCCGTAGGACCCGGTGCCTCCCTCCGTCCCGAGAACAAGCGAAGCAAAGCGGGTCTTGTGCCCATGCACCTTGGCGGCCACTTGATCGATCGAAATGCTATTGGTCTTTTGCGAGGCGACCATGTCCGCTCCGGTGGCAAAGACATCGCCACTGCTGTGTCCCCCGAGAGCCCAGCCTCCCGCGTGGTCGAGCCCCTGCAGGTAAGTGACGTCATCCTTAAAGGGGGCAAAAGGAGCGGATGATTTGTTGAAAGTCAGGGGGCCGGCCTCGCTGCAGGGCCACCAGCTCCACTCATGATGAGGTTGGGAAGGATTAGGGATCCCGGCTGGGCCGTTGGGCATATAGGCACCATAGGCGAAGTAACTCACGAGGAGGCGCTTCGGCTCATCGCCCGCCTGACCCGTCGCGCCCAGGACCCGGCCCATCCCGTTGAGAAAAGGCAGGGCCAATGCCAGACCTCCGCCTTTGAGAACATCCCGTCGATCAAGGTGCCAAGATTTTTTAGTCATGCGATTTTCGGATTACGGGGTTCAGGAAGACCGAGCTCAGGCAAATCTCCTTGATCATTTCCCGGAGAGGATACTGCTGGTTCGCCAGCTTCCTTAGGATTTTCTCCACCTCAAAGCGATCACGAAACGTCAGCTCCCGTCCGATCGCATAGCTCAAGAGTCTTCTCACCAAGTTCTCGGCTATCTCATCTTTTTTTTCGAGGATCAGGTAGGTCTTCAGGTCCGCCATGCCATCGACCTCGGGGCCGTTGGGCAGGCGGGAGTGTGCTTCAATGACCTCGCTGTTCACTGTTTCGAGATAGTTGAGGTAGCCCACCAGATTTTCGTCCCGTTGCAAATCGAGCCCCCGGACCCGTGTGCCTTCCTTGGGGACCTTGCGCTGGAACTTTCCAATGGCGTTGTAGTGTTCGAAGGGAATGCCCCAGGGATCGAGGCGCACGTGACAGTCGCGGCAACTCTCGACGTTGCGATGCTTCGCCAAGAGATCCTTGATGGTGAGGGCAGTCTCCGCCGAATCTCCGGCGGTGTCGGTCAGTGCCGGGACCTCAGCGGGCGGCGGCTTGACCTCATCTCCCAAAATGGCCTCCCTCAACCAGACTGCGCGGTAGATCGGATGCGGTGCCGAGCCAGTGCTATTTCCAATCAAAATCGCACCCTGGGTAAGAAGACCTCCGAGATGATGCTCCGGGCGGATGGCCACCGGTCGCAAGTGGTGACCCTCCACTCCCTCCACGCCATAATGTGCCGCCAACGGCTGATTCAACATTGCAAAGTCAGAGTCCACCACCGTGAGAACCGGGGCATTGCGTGCGATCATTTCACGGAAAAAAGCGATCGATTCATCGATCATGTAATCGCGGATCGTGGGACGATAGGGTTCTTCAGTGCCCGCCCGTTCTCCTCGCGCCACATAGTAGAGGAAGCGAGGAAAGAGATCCCGGTTGATCGGAACCGTCCGAACTTTTTCCAGACTTAACCATTGCATGGTGAAATTGCGCGCAAAGTCCGCCGACCGCTCGTCGCCCAAGAGTCGCTCGACCTGAGCTTTGAGAACCTCCGCTTCCTCCAGCTTCCCTTGATGCGCCAAATCCAGCAACTCCGCATCGGGCATGGTTCCCCAGAGAAAATAGGACAAGCGTGATGCCACTTCGTAAGAGGTCTCCGTATCTCCCTCCCCCGCCACCGTATGGTAAAGGAATTGCGGCGAAATCAAGACCATCGACAAAGTCTCGCGCATCGACTTCTCGAGGGTCCCGAGGTCGGGCAGAACCAATTCATAGATTTTTGCGAAACGCTCGACTTCCGCCTCAGTGGCGGGCCGACGGTAAGCCCGGGAGATGAAGCGGCGCAGAACCTCTCGGACATAAGCGGAGGGATCGCTTTCCCGCAGCTGGGATTCAAAAAGAATGCGGGTGTGGTGAGTCGGCGGCCATTGCTCGACCAACGGCCCCTCAAATTCGATCCAGTTGATGACTGCCCGCGGCATGGCGAGATTCCGAGCCACCCCGGGGTCATTCAGCGTCCCATCATCGTAGAGCACCTGAGGAGTGATCGTCAGGGTGCCCGGTTGTTTGACCCCATTCTGGACCAGGCCAGGCTTGACTGGGAAATTTTCGATTCGTCCCCGAAACTCGAAAACCTCCGGTCGGTCCGGGCTGTTGCGCAGACGAACCACCCCGATCGGCTCGACCCGCTGGGTTGAGCTGTTGACATTGATGGAGTATCCCATGATCAACCTGAGGGCCAGTTCGGTGACTCCTTTGGGCAGAATGGCCGAGGCTTGCAGGCGAACCCGGAATTCCCCGGTCTCCGGGAATCCCGTTAGCCCCATCCCCCAACTCGGGGTATGCCTCCGATTTCCCCAGACTCCAATTTCATCGCTTCCCATCCCGCGATCAATGCTCGTTGGCTGCCATTCCCTCCTCGTGTGATGAACTTTCGGCTTCTCAGGTTCCACGATCGCGCTCGCCATGACCCGACGGGCCACCCTGAGGTAGCGGTCGAGTTGCTCCGGACCGATCCGCATCAAATCGGCGTTATTGTTGAAATGATAAGGCTTGACCGGATCCTTCGGCAAGTCGCCGAGGACCTTCAACTCAAACCCCAGCAGGTCGCGCAGGGTGTTTTGATATTCAAAATTGGTGAGACGGCGGGCCAGCGGGGCATGTTCCTCCCCCGAAGGAGTCCGCGAAGCCGCAGCCTTCAAGGCAGCCGAGATCCACGCCACCACCTCCTTCCGCTCCTCAGCGGAGGGCTGTTCCTCATCCTCGGGCGGCATTTCCCCGCTCTCCAAGGCCTCCATTACCAGCTCGAATAATTCCAATTCGTCATCGTTCGCCAACTGGCCTTTCAGTTGATGGAGACGCACTCCACCCTTTTTTTTCTCGGCCCCGTGACAAGTCACACAATGGGCCTCAAAGAAAGGAAAGACATCCTGCTGAAAGCCTTCATCCGCCGAGAGACACGGCACCCAGAAGAGGAAAAAAAGTGCCCACCATCTGCTTGGAGTCAGACGAAATCCTTTCGATACCCTCAGCATTTGCCATCGGTAACGTCGGACGGCCCCGAGTGCAAGCCCCGGTCGACGACCTGCGATCCATTCCCCTTGCCCTCAGGCCCACCTCCGGTAACCTCCCGGCTTCCCGATCATGCACCGTCTTTTCGTCGAAAAAAATGCCCCGTTCGCCAACGAGGCGGACCACCTCGTCGCCGACCTCCGACACAACCTCTCGCTCCCCTCACTCGAATCAGCCCGCTTGGTGCAACGATACGATCTCGATGGACTCTCCGACGAGGAGTTTCAGAAGGCCTCCCGCCTCATCCTCTCGGAACCACAAGTCGAAACAGCAAGCTCTGCCCTTTCCCTCTCCCCGGACGAAACGGCCTTTGCGGTGCAATTTCTCCCTGGCCAGTTCGACCAACGAGCCGATTCCGCCGCCCAGTGCGTGCAAATCCTCACTGGTCAAGAGCGCCCCTACGTCTCCTCCGCTCGCGTCATCATTCTGAAAGGCTCGCTGGCCCCGAAGGAAGTCGCAGCCATCAAGGACTACCTCATCAACCCGGTCGATTCTCACGAGGTGGGCGTCTTCGACCAACCCACCCGGCAAGAGAGCCCGGTCCCGCCCGATGTCGCCATCCTCGATGGCTTCACCACGATGGAGGCAGCGGCCTTTGAGTCCTTCCGGGAAGAACTCGGCCTCGCAATGTCGACCGCCGACCTTATCCACACTCGGGACCATTTCCGCGAGGAGGACCGCGATCCCACCCTCACCGAGCTCCGCCTGCTCGATACCTACTGGTCCGATCATTGCCGCCACACCACCTTCCTCTCTAAAATCACCGAAGTCTCCTTCGACGAGGGAACCGAGGTCATCGCCGAAACTTACCAGACTTACCTGAAAACCCGGGATCAGGTTTACGGCCGGAATACCGCCCGTCCGGTCACCCTGATGGACATTGCCCTGATGGGGATGAAGGAACTTCGACAGTCGGGTGAACTCGACAATCTCGAGGTCTCCAACGAAATCAACGCGGCCTCGATCGTCGTCACCGCCGACGACGGTCAGGATTGGTTGGTCCAATTTAAAAACGAGACCCACAACCACCCGACGGAAATTGAACCCTTTGGCGGTGCGGCCACCTGTCTTGGCGGTTGTATTCGCGATCCTCTTTCAGGGCGTTCCTACGTTTACCAAGCCATGCGGGTCACCGGAGCGGCCGACCCTCGGACTCCTTACGAAAACACCCTTCCTGGCAAACTTCCCCAACGGAAGATTTGTCAAGAATCGGCCCACGGGTATTCTTCATACGGCAATCAAATCGGCTTGGCCACCGGTAAGGTTTCTGAAGTCTACCACCCGAATTACGCTGCCAAACGCCTCGAAATCGGGGCCGTGGTGGCGGCTGCGCCTCGAAAGAATGTTTTCCGCGGCGGCCCCTCCACCGGCGACTTCATCCTCCTCATCGGCGGACGAACAGGGCGTGACGGGGTGGGTGGAGCCACCGGATCGTCCAAGGAACACACCGAAGACGCCCTCGAAAACTCGGCTGAAGTCCAAAAGGGCGACGCCCCCACCGAGCGCAAAATCCAACGCCTCTTCCGCAACCCCGAACTGGCTCCCAAAATCAAGATCTGCAACGACTTCGGGGCAGGCGGAGTCTCGGTGGCCATCGGCGAAATCGCGGAAAGCATCGACATCGACCTCGATGCCGTCCCCAAAAAATACGATGGACTCGACGGAACCGAGCTGGCCATTTCGGAATCGCAAGAACGAATGGCGATCTGCGTCGACCCCGCCGACCTTGCCTTCTTCATCGCGGAATCCGACAAGGAAAACCTCGAGTGTGTTCACGTCGCGACCGTGACCGACACCGGGCGCCTCCGCATGTTTTGGCGGGGCCAAACGATCGTCGATCTCTCCCGCGAGTTTCTCGACACCAACGGGGTGCAGCAGGAAGCGCGTGTTCACGTGAGGGCCCCTTCCGCCGAAAACCCTTTGGGCAAGGCCTGCCATTCGGATTTCCTCTCGGCGCTGGGGGACCTCAACACCGCCTCGCAAAAGGGCCTCGGTGAGATGTTCGACTCCTCGGTCGGGGCGGGCACAGTCCTCTCCCCCTTTGGAGGAAAACACCAGCGCACCCCGGTCGATGCCATGGTGGCGACCCTTCCCTTCCTCGAAGGCCACAGCACCACTTGTACCCACATGGCCTGGGGCTTCGACCCCTACCTCTCCAGCTGGTCGCCCTTCCACGGTGCAGTCTACGCCGTCACGGAGTCGGTATGCCGGGCGGTGGCCTCGGGTGCCCGTCTGCCAGACGTTCGCCTCACCCTGCAGGAATACTTTCCCAAGCTCGGCCAGGACCCGGCCCGCTGGGGACTTCCCTTCGCTGCTCTGCTTGGTGCTTTCAAAGCCCAGCACGAACTTCGCCTCGCCGCGATCGGCGGAAAAGACTCGATGTCGGGCACCTTCAATGACCTCGACGTCCCGCCCACCCTCGTCTCTTTCGCTCTTGCCCCCGGAAGTACGAAAAGCGTCGTTTCCCCCGAATTCAAACGACCCGACTCCCTCGTCTCTTTCCTGGAAGTCCCCCGGGACGAAAGCCAGCTACCTGACTTCGCCGCCCTTCGGCAGATCGCGGAGACTCTGTATCAGTCAAAGCCACTCGCGGTCCATGCCCTCGACCACGGCGGCCTCGCCACCGGCCTCGCCAAGATGGCATTCGGCAACCACCTCGGCGTCATCCTGGAAACCTCCCTCGACCTCTTTCGCGAGCGGACCCTCTGCTTCCTGGTGGAGTCAGACGAAGAACTCCCCGGGGCCACTGTCATCGGACGCACCCAAGAAAAACCATTGATCGAACACGGGGACACGACTTGGTCACTCGACGAGTTGCTCGATGCCTGGACCACCCCCCTCGAGAACATCTATCCCGAAGCCGCCGCCCCCTCGACCGCCGAAGCTGAGACCTTCTCTTCGAATCTCACATTCCGAGTCAGATCTTCCCAAGCCCACGCCACTCCAAAGATCATCATCCCCGCCTTTCCCGGCACCAATTCGGAATACGATTCCGCCAAGGCCTTTCACGAGGCTGGGGGCGAACCGCATATCGAGGTCTTTTGCAACCTCACGCCCCGCGCGGTGGAGGAATCACTGGCTTCTCTCGCGCGTCACATCCGCAGCGCCCAGATCCTCATGATTCCCGGCGGTTTCTCGGCAGGCGACGAACCAGCGGGCTCCGGTAAATTCATCGCCACCATTCTCCGCAGTCCGGTGGTCGCCGATGCCGTGATGGACCTCCTCAAGAACCGGGACGGCCTCATCCTCGGGATCTGTAACGGCTTCCAGGCTCTTATCAAAACCGGCCTGCTGCCCTACGGCGAAATCCGAAACCCAGAACCCGGACAACCCACCCTGACCCATAACGAGATCGGCCGACACATCGCCTGCTACGCCACCACCCGGATCTGTTCGACGCTTTCTCCTTGGCTTGCCCAGACCGAGGTCGGCGACCTTCACCACATTCCCTTCTCACATGGCGAGGGGAAATTTCACGCCCGCCAAGAAGACATTCAACGACTTGCTGCCGCCGGACAAATCGCCACCCAATACGTCGATTTTGACGGTCACCCTTCGATGAATCCGAAATTCAATCCCAACGGATCAATCCACGCCATCGAAGGCATCACCTCGCCCTGTGGCAGGATCCTCGGAAAAATGGGCCACTCCGAACGTCGGGGACCGGATGTCGGAAAAAACATACCCGGCAACCTAGACCAACCGCTCTTCAAGGCCGGGATCGCTTATTTCAAATAGCCCCAGCAACCCGTT
>JALQTQ010000084.1 GCA_023263995.1 Akkermansiaceae bacterium
CCTGGCTCATCATGCACGGCAGCAATCAGTTCTCCCTCGGGGCCCTTCTTGCCTACCGCGGATTCTGGTGGCGCCTGCAAAGCCCCATTCGCACCATCGCCCAGACCAGCGACATTCTCCAACGAGCCCGCGCCGCCGCCACCCGCATCATGGAAATCCTCGATGAACCGGTCGCGATCCAAAACCCCGATGATGCCCGGCCCCTCAGTCACGCCAAGGGCGCGGTCGCCTTCTCCAAGGTTTCTTTTTCCTACCTTCCCGGCAAACCCGTCCTCGACCACCTCGACTTTTCCGTGCACCCCGGCGAGTTCTTGGCCATCGCTGGCGGCAGCGGATCCGGCAAAAGCACCCTTCTCAATCTCATCCCGCGCTTTTACGAAATCAACAAAGGAAGCATCACGCTCGACGGCCACGATCTGCGGGACCTCGCCTTGTCCGATCTGCGGCGCCAAATCGGATACGTCGGCCAAGATCACCATCTCTTCGAGGGAACGCTGCGGGAAAACCTTGTTTACGGACGCCCCAACGCCACCGACGAAGAATGCCACGAGGCCGCCCGCAAGGCCAACGCCCACGATTTCATTCTGAACCTCCCCCAGGGATACCAAACCGAGGTCGGACAAAACGGGGTGAAACTTTCCGGGGGGCAACGACAACGCCTCAGCCTGGCCCGCGCCTTCCTGGTGAAACCACGCGTCCTCCTCCTCGACGAACCAACCGCCTCAGTCGAACCCGAAAGCGAAACCCTGATCCACGAAGCGATCTTGCAGCGGACCCGCGAAGAACACGGGACCACCCTGCTCGTGACCCACCGCGTCGACCTCCTCCGAAAGGCCCCTCGCATTCTCTTCCTCCATCATGGAACACTGGCGGGCGACGGCCAACACGACGAACTCGTCAAGACCTGTCCCGCCTACGCCGAAGCCTACCATCGCTGGGAAGTCGAAGAAGCCATCCTGATCACGAAATGACTCCGGCCCTTTTTCTCACCCCAACACCTCCAACGGAAACCACTCGTTGTTCGACGCGATGGCAGGCACCGATCCAAGAGCTGTGGTTTTTTATTGCGAAACAGTCTCAATAGGCTTTTCTTGTCTCTGGAAATGGCCTCTTTCGCAAAGGAACTTGAGCTCGATTCCGCCCTGACCCTGAGTCAGGCGGCGGTTGGGTGCGATTTTCAGATTCGTCGGGTCGACGGGCCAGAGTGCCGCCAACTTCGCGAGATCGGCTTCTGCGAGGAAATGCGTGTTCGCAAGATCACGAACGGACGGAACATGCTGTGCACGGTCTGCGGCACTCGTTTGGCCGTCAGTAAGCACCTCGCCGACCAAATCAAAGTTGTCCCCGCCTGATGAGTGAAGCGAACTCCCCGGCGCGCATCGCCCTGGTTGGAAATCCCAACGCCGGGAAAACGACCCTCTTCAACGCTCTCACCGGGCAGAATCAGAAAGTGGGCAACTACGCCGGTGCCACCGTGGCCAGGAAATCCGGAACCTTTTTTACCCCCCATGGGAACCAGATCGAGTTGATCGACCTTCCCGGATGTTATTCGCTGGAGCCCAATTCGCCCGATGAAAAAATCACGAGGGACTTTCTGGCCGGCGACCAGGAAGGAGAGAACCCGCCGGATCTGGTGGTCTGCGTCCTCGACTCGACCCACCTGGAGCGGCACCTGTATCTCCTCCTTCAAGTCATCGATCTCGGCTATCCGGTGGTGGCCACCCTCAACAAGATTGACGCTGCGGAAGGCCGGGGCCTGCGCCTCGACCCGGTGGCGCTTTCTGAGGATTTCGGGGTTCCCTTCGTCCCGCTTTCAGCGACTCAACAGCGTGGGCTCACCCAACTCAAGCACGCCCTGCGCTTTCCCCTGCCCGCTCCCCCGGGACGCCTTTGGAAAGGTCCCGGCGACCTTGAGGACGCCATCGCCAAATCGATCGAACACGCCGAAAGCCAGAAGCACCCGAAGCCCACGGCCCGGGGATTGCTCGACGCCACCCAGGCGGGCGCGGAAACCGCCGACTTCATCCAAAAGACCCGCTTCGACTTCATCAGGCACGCGGTCGAAGCCGGGCTCCAGCGCCCCGATGAAGACTCGTTGGCCCTTACCGACCGAATCGACGCCTACGCCCTCCACCCGGTGAAGGGGTGGGGCATCTTCGTGGCCCTCATGCTGACGGTCTTCTGGTCCATCTTCAAATTCGCGGAGATCCCCATGGGCTGGATCGAGGGAGGCCAGGAAACGCTCCAATGCTGGGTCAGAGGCCTCCTCGGCGAAGGTGACTTCCAGAGCCTCGTCATCGACGGCATGATCGCGGGCGTCGGGGGAGTCCTCGTCTTCCTCCCGCAGATCATCCTCCTCTTCTTCTTCATCAGCCTGCTCGAAAGCTCGGGCTACATGGCCCGCGCGGCCTACCTCATGGACGGGCTCATGAACAAGGCCGGCCTCTCCGGCAAATCTTTCCTGCCCCTCCTCTCGGGATATGCCTGCGCCATCCCCGGAGTCATGGCCACCCGCACCATCCCCAACGCCAAGGAGCGGCTCGCCACCATCCTCATTCTTCCCTGGACCTCCTGCACCGCGCGCCTTCCGGTCTACACTCTCATCGTTCCCCTGATCTTCACCTCGGCCTTCACCCAAGGCCTGGCCCTTTTCGGGATCTACGCCCTCGGCACCCTGACCGCGCTGGTGGCCGCCCGGCTCCTGAAACCCCGCCTCGGCAAGACCAACGCCCCCCAGTTCCTCCTCGAGCTCCCACCCTACCAGAGCCCCCAATGGCGTCACGTCCTCCACCAGGTGGCCGACCGGGCCCTCGCCTTTGTCAAAAAAGCCGGCACCATCATCCTGGGTCTCAGCATCATCCTCTGGTTCCTCGAAACCTACCCCAAGAGCGATTCGGACGACCCGGTGGTCCAACAAGCCGAGTCCTTCAATGGGCGCCTCGGAAAGATCATGGAACCCGTGGTCTCACCCCTTGGTTGGGACGACCGCATGGGCACCGCGATGATGGCTTCCTTTGCCGCGCGCGAAGTCTTTCGATCCTCCCTCGCCATTTCCTACGCCACCGACGAGGAGGACGGCGAGGAATTGCGGGACCGCCTGTCTGCATCGGCACGCCCCGACGGCTCCCCGCTGTTCACCCCCCTCGTCGGCCTCTCGGTCATCGTCTTCTTCATCTACGCCCTCCAATGCCTTCCCACCACGGTAGTGGTGCGCCGCGAGACCGGCTCGTGGAAGTGGGCTCTCGGCCAGTTGTTCGGCATGACCCTCTTTGCCTACCTCGCCGCCCTCCTCGTGTATCAAGTCGGCAAACTCCTCGGATACTCATGACCGACTGGCAAACTCCCGCCGCTCTGTTCGTTGTCCTGACCACGATCGTGATTTTCGTGATCAAAATCCGCTCCGGAAAAAGACCCTGCGGCAGCAACTGCTCCTGCCCCTCGAAAAGGCTGCCCAGTGGTAAAAAGGTCGCATTCCGAGATGGCACCCTCCCCAGTAATCTCGAGCCCTCAACTCAACCTTTGCCCCGACCGAGGAACACTACTCCGCCCGCTCGTCCCTCAGTTTTTCCCATTCGTCGATGAGACTGGAATCGACCCCGCGCAGCATCCCGCCGAGGTGCTGCTCGACCTCAAGAAGATCCTCGCTCTTCATCGCCTCGGGCACGGTCTGCACCAGCACTTTGTAAACTTCGGAGAGATGACGTAACAAAACCGCCTCGCTCCGCTCCAGCCCGTAGTTCTTGATGTAGTCCTCAAAGCTTGAGCCGTCCTCGATCATCTCGCGGGCGATGGATTTGGGCCTCACTCCGGCTTCCCTCGCCCACGGGTGCCGCACCACAAATTCATTGTAGGTGGCGTAGATGAATTCCTTTCCGGGCTTGGGATGCTCGACCTCTTCGAGCGCCTCCATCCGGTCGTCGTAATCCACTCCCTCCTCCTTGAGTCGGGCAATC
The DNA here is from genome assembly GCA_023263995.1 of Akkermansiaceae bacterium. Classification (GTDB taxonomy): domain Bacteria; phylum Verrucomicrobiota; class Verrucomicrobiia; order Verrucomicrobiales; family Akkermansiaceae; genus SW10. The sequence goes on from JALQTQ010000084.1 coordinate 3,954, forward strand.
AGGGCCGCCTTTTCCTTGTCGACCTGCTTCCGCAAAACCACAGTCGGATCCTCGAGGATGGCCTCAACCAAGGAAATGACCTTGACGACATGATCGGGCTCGTCCGGATCGAGCTTGGGGAGGGTATCGATGAGATAAAGCCCGAGGGCTTGGTTCATGGTGAAGTCATCCTGCAACTCCACGTGCAGGCGCACCTTCGCCGGCCCGCGGCGGTCCGGCCGCGGGATGAGGGTGAGGATTCCGCCCCGCACCAGCCCACGAAACAACTCGAACGCCCGCTTGCGCAGCGCCCTCTTCCCGGACTCGCTCTCGTGGCAGACTGAAATGAGACGCCGAAGTTCCGAGCACCCGTCCTCGTCCTCGCGTGAAAGGACGTTGAGTAGCGTCCCATGGCGGACTTGAAATCGGGAAACCAACTTCTCGGGAGCAGCACTTTGAAGTCGTTCGTATGTTTTCTCGTCCCAATTGACGAAGCCCTTCTCGGGCGGACGCTTTTTGACCGCGCGACTCTTCTTCCCCTTCGCGGCCGCCTTGGCCTCGGCCTTGAGGTTTTCGATGACATACTCCGGAGCCTGGGCCACAACGTAGCCGATGTCGTCGAATCCCCGGCGTCCGGCCCTTCCGCAGATCTGCCGAAAATCGCGAACTGCGAGAATTCCCGTGCTTTGACCGCCATACTTGAAAAGCTGGGTCAGGAGGACTGTCCGGATCGGCACGTTGACCCCGACGCCCAGGGTGTCGGTGCCACAGATCACCTTGAGCAGCCCCATCTGAGCTAGCTTCTCGACGAGAACCCGATACTTCGGGAGAAGCCCGGCATGGTGGATCCCCAACCCATGCCGCAGGACCTTCTTCATTTCCTTGCCGTAGGGACTCTTGAAATCAGCATCCTTGAGCACCTCCGCAATCGCCTCCTTCTCGACCTTGGAACAGAAGTTCCGGCTCATGAGATTCTGGGCGGTCCGGGCGCAGGCCAGCTGGGTGAAATGCACGAGATAGACCGGAGCCTTGCCTGCCTCCACGAGTTCCTCGACCTGGTCTTCCAGCGAGATCGTGCTGTAGGAAAATTCCAGCGGAACCGGCCGGTCCTCGGACTTGACCAATACCGTTTCGGCCCCGGTCAAGGCGGTCAGCTCCTTCTCAAAAAAGGCGGTATCGCCGAGCGTCGCCGACATCAGGAGAAATCGGGCCTGCGGCAAGGTCAGCAAGGGGACCTGCCAAGCCATGCCCCGCTCATGGTCGGAGTAATAGTGGAACTCATCCATGATCACCTCGTCGACCCGGGCCTGCCTTCCTTCACGCAGAGCCTGGTTGGCCAGAATCTCGGCGGTGCAGCAAATGACCGGAGCTCCGGGATTCACGGTAGCGTCCCCGGTGATCATTCCGACCTGATCCGCGCCGAAGGTCTCGCACAGTGAGAGGAATTTCTCGTTGGCGAGAGCCTTGATGGGCACGGTGTAGTAGGACCGGCGCCCCTGGCAAATCGCCCGGAAATGCAAAGCCAGGGCCACCAGCGATTTCCCGGATCCGGTCGGAGTGTTGAGGATGACGTTCCGGCCCTGATACAATTCGAGAATAGCCTCTTCCTGATGGTCGTATGGTTCGATCCCCGCTTCGATCAACCATTCTAGGAAGGCATCAAGGACCGCTTCGCTCGAAGAACGGTCACTGACTTTCGTGGGGTCCAGTCGTGCCTTCATTGCTTAGCTGCCGAGTTCCTTGACCTCCGTCTTGAAGAGGCGAAAGCCCCGCTTCTGATAGTTGGCCAGGGCTGCCGGATGGTCCTCGCTACAGGTGTGAAGCCACACCCGCCGGGTCCCGGTGAGTTCCCAGGCCCTGAGGACCGCCAAGGTCAACAAGCCACCTCCCAGGCCCTGTCCGACCCAAGGGGGCAGGAGACCAAGGTAAACAATCTCCACGCTCCCAGCACCCTGCCGCTCCATCTCCACCCATCCGGCTTCCTCGCCCGCAAACCTCACCTGACAGCTCCGCACGTCGTCCCGCGAAACCCGCTCCGCCCAGTCCCCATCGCTCCAGACAAGGCGATCACGCCACTGCCACCCCGCCCCAATCTCACGATAAAGGCGCGCGCTGGTGGCCGCTTGGAGACCCTCCAGTAATTCCAACCGGGCATCGACCTCGACCGCCGCAAGCTCATCGGGCGATGTCATCTCCAAATGCCAGATGGTCGATTTCATTTTGCAAACTCCGCGAGCACTTTCATCAGGGTGTCCCCGCTGCGATGATCAAACAAGCCCTCCTCCCGCAACCAGCGGGTCACCTGCAGCAATTCCTCGCTTCGCAAGGTCATCGTCGCTCTCGACGCCCCGGTCCGCACCGCCTGAAAAACTTCAAGATACTTGCTCCCGGCCCTCCCCAACAGCGTCACGCACAGGTGCGCGCCATACTGGAACTCCTCGAGCTCCTCCCAGAAATCCGACGGCATCTTTCCGATCTCAAGGCGGGCCGCAGTGGTGGTGTCCAGGATCATCTGAGCTTCCGCCGCCGCTTCCTGGACCGATCCCGGCAGCGGAAAGGCATCAAGCCACTCCCCATCCTTCACCGCCACCACCTCGAATTCCCCGCCCTTCCACCACACCAGAAGGTGAGCGGGATCGGAAAGCCGCCCGGCCAGTTTCTCAAGCCCGGCAATCTTCATCTCGTCCCGAAAAAGAGGTCGCGAACCGATCCTCGCTTGAGGGCCAGCTCGCGCCATTCATTGACCAACCGACTTTCCTGGATCACCCCGCACCCGCTCGGCAGCAGAACCTCGTCGCCATCCCAGGCCACCATCCTGATCGCCACCAAGGCTTCAAAATCGCCCTCGCGCCACAAGCCGAAAGGAGCCCCAAAACCAGCCGGGCACTCCAACCGCTCCCGCCACTCATGCAATTGTGCCAGGGTCTCCGGAGTCCGCGGCAAGGAGCCGAGCGCCGGGGTGGGATGCAGCCGCTCAATCAAAGTCTTAATTTCCTCGTACTGGTAGAGCTCCACCTTGATGAGAGTCTGGAAATGAATCAGGCGACCGAGATCGAGGATGTCGCGGTCGCGACGGATGACCATGCCGAGATCCGACAACTTGGAGATGAGGGTCTGCGCCACGAATTCATGTTCGCGAATTTCCTTTTCATCGACCGCAAAAACCATGCGCTCGTCGTGACGCGCCGTTCCGGCCAAGGCCATGGTGTAGATTCGCCCGTCGAAATAACGGAAGAGAACCTCGGGAGTCGCTCCGAGAAAGCCCCGTCCTTCCTCGATCCACCCGTAAGGCCGCAGGGCCGTGGGGAGCCCCACCAAGCGCGCCAACCATTGCTCTGGTGAAGACTTCCCTCGTCCCTTTTCGGTGACCACCGGCACCGCCTTCTCCAGGCTCCCGCTGGCGATGGCACTGGAAATCTCCCGAAAAACCTCGGTGAAGCCAGTCGGATCAGGTTCGGCCCAAACCACCTCGACGGGAGGCTGCACTGAAGCCGGGGGGCGCTCCAGCACCTCCACTCGCGCAGGTACCAGCCAAGGCTTCTCCACCCCGAGAGCAAAGTCGTTCTTGTAGAAGGCGATCCCTCCGCCGGGCGGGTCCGCTCGCGCCGTGAATGGCCCGTGACCCAAGAGGATCTCGCCAGTCCGGGTGCCAAAAACCGCCCGTTCCATGGTGCGGCTATTCTACCACCCCATTCTTGATCAACTCCGCAAAACTGGCTGCTTCCAGACTGGCCCCTCCCACGAGGGCACCATCGATGTCTTTCTGTCCAAGCAACTCGGCGGCATTCTCGGGCTTGACCGATCCCCCATACTGGATTCGGATCTTCTCTGAAACCGATATGCCGTAGAGGTCAGTCAGCACCGAGCGGACAAACTCGTGGGCTTCCTGCGCTTGCTTGGGACTGGCGGTCACTCCGGTGCCAATGGCCCAAACCGGTTCGTAAGCGACCACGGTGTCGAGAGCCTGCTTCTCGGCTACCCCCTTGAGCCCCTCGGTGATCTGGGTCCGCAAAACATCCTCCAGCTTCCCATCTTCGCGCTCCTGCAAGGTTTCCCCGATACAAAAAATGGGCTTCAGCTCCACTTCATGAGCCTTGAGGATTTTGGCATTGATGACGGCATCACTCTCGCCGTAAAGCGAACGTCGCTCGGAATGTCCCAGAATGACATAGCTCACGAAGACCTCCTTCAACATGAAGGCACTGACCTCGCCAGTGTAGGCCCCGTTGTCATGTTCGCTCATGTTTTGAGCCGCGACCCTCACCTTCGAGTGTGACAACAACTCGGTGGCCTTCGGCAACGAGATGAAGGGCGGAGCGATCACGATATCGACGCCCTTGGGGAGATCGACGAGACGGCTCTCAAAGCTTTTGATGAAATCCTCGGTGTCCGAGGGGCCCTTGTTGAGTTTCCAGTTGGCGGCGATGATCGGCTTCCTCATGTCGCGACGGGCGTAACTCAGTCCCTCCCTTTGCGCAAGACTGTTCCGCTCTCCCGAAAATGAGCCGTCTGATCGGGATCCGGAACGAGTTCGACCAGCAGGGTTTTCGCCCCTCCTTCGAGCGCATCAAAGTCTTCCCGGGAGGTCAGGCGGAGATAGTCCATCCCCCACATGGTCGCCCACGATTTCAAGTCGACCTGCTGCGGCTGAATGATGGCGTCCCGTTGCCTCTTCGTCAGCCTGGCCAGACGCGGGAGGCCTTCGAAGATTCGCCCTCCGCCGTTGTTGACCACCACGAGGACCCGCCCGTGTTGCTCGACCTGCGGCAACATCGCCGGTGCCGCCAAATCGTAAAGCGCGGTCAGATCACCAAAGACCCCCCAGGCTCCCTCGGTCTCCGCGGTCGCCCCGAGCCACGTCGAAACCTGACCATCGATGCCATTGGCACCTCGATTGGCAAAGACCCTGGCATAGGGCGTCTCCCGCTGCCCGAAGTCATTCCACTCGCGGATCGGCAAGCTGTTTCCCAGATAGAGACTCTCCCCGGTGGTGGCATACACCGAAAGCAAATGCACCAATCCCTGTTCACTGTCAGGATAAGCTTCCAACCGCTCCTCGATCCGCGCGATCAGCGGACGCGCCCGCCCGAAGTCATCGCTGACATCCCCAATCGTTTCCACCGGCCCCAGCCCCCGCAGGACCCGCGACACCTCACCGCGAATCACCGTCGACTCACGAGCCAGCCCCGGCAGACCATTACGGCAAACCGACAACACCTCGGTGCCGCTGGCCGCTTCGAGATCACGCCACAACCGGCCCACCGGAACTTCCCCCAAGCGGAGAATCCGTCCCGGCAGATTGCCTATCAGGGCCTGCTCGGGAATCCACAAGGACCCGAGCGCTTCCCGGATCCCACTGTTGACATCCGCAATCACCGGGATGCCCAGGTCCTTCAAAAAATAATAAACCTCCTCGCGGTCCTCCAGCTCCAACCCACCCACCATGGCCACGATCCCACGAAAGACCCTTCCCTCCAAAAAATCCCGCAACGCCCGCACCTCGAAGGAAATCTTTTTCGGGGCAAAATCACCGACCACCGCCTGCCAGCAATCGAAGGCCCCGCCCGATTCTTCCAGCGGAACATTCAGATGCAGGGGCCCGCGCCCCTCCCACTGCTCGGGATCGGTCGTGGCATACCCGCCAAACAAGCCCTCCTGCTCAATCACCTGTGGGGCCCCAGACCCCCGGAATTCCGCCGGTCGATCCGCCGACAAGACGATCAAGGGGTGGCAGGAGTAGCGAGCCTCGACGACTGCCGGCAAGCACTCCGCCACTGCCGTTCCGCTCGTGGTCACCACCGCACAAGGAAAGCCGGAATCCTTGGCCCGCCCCAAGGCAAAGAAGGCCGAGCCCCTTTCCTCGAAATGACGCCAGACCCGGACGCCCTCAGCAGCTTCCAGCAAGGCCACAAGCCCCGCATTACGGGCCCCACCACACACCACGAACTCGCCACAACCCATTTGCAGCAACAATTCAAGAACCCGTTTTTCCTCCTTCATGCCATTTTTCCAGCTTTCGCCACCGGGGAAACCCTCAACCGCTTCGTTCCTTTCGTCCAGCCGCATTCGAACCCGTCACCATCTTCGGGCTCATGCCAAGCCACTGATTCCGACAGCGAGCCCCCCGTGGCGGCTCATCATCCAGGCAGGCTCCGGGCGTCTTTTGGTTCCGGGGTAAACGAGGAGACGGATTGCAAGTTCCCACAGTTAAGTTTGAAGTTTCCCGGTTTTCGGTCATTTCTCCCTCGAGCTCCGTTCGCCCCCCACCCCGTCCTTTCATCCTTCAAATCTCACCATTACCATCCCAAAGTTTCCCATGCTCGCTTACGACACCCTGGGCTCGCCCGATGCCGAACCACTCATTTTCCTCCACGGCCTGGGAGCCGGCAAAATCCAGACCACCTCGGGGCTGCCCCACCTTGAAAACGTCCACCTCATCGCTCCGGACCTGCCCGGGCACGGGGACTCGACCAGATACGAACCGGCCAGTTACTCATTCGATTCCTTCGCCGATCACGTGATCGCCCTGATCGATCATCTCGGGATCGGGCCCTGCCATCTCGGCGGTCTTTCGATGGGCTCGGGCATCACCCTCAACCTCGCCCTCCGCTACCCCGGTCGATTCAAAAAGCTCATCCTCCTCCGTCCCTCGTGGCTCGATTCGGTGTGCCCGCCCCATCTCAAGCTGGTGGCCGACGCCGGGGAAATGCCGCGCGAGCAGTTCGAGACCCTTCCCGAATTCCAGGCCTTGCGGGCCGCAAACGAACCGGTGGCCAATTCCATCACCGCGGTCTACCAGCGGCCCGACAATGCGGTTCTCGATCGCATGTGGCGCTCCCGGCCCTTCGAATCGCTCAACCAGCTGGCCACCCTCAACGCTCCCGCCCTCGTGATGTCCAGCCCGCGCGACGACCTCCACCCGGAATCGGTCGCTTCCACGATTGCCAAAGCCCTTCCAAACTCCCAACTTGTCGGCCTTCCCGCCCGCTACCACGAGCCGGACGCCTACCAAACCTCTCTCAATCAACACATCAACCAGTTCCTCAAGCCATGATCACCAAACGACTCACCACCGCCGAAATCCTCGCCAACCTCAAGGCCAAGGTCGAGGCCCGCATCCCCATCATGATTTCCTCGGCCGGCTCCGGCTTGGTGGCCAAGCTCCAGGAAGCGGCCGGCACCGATTGCATCAACACTTTTTCCGGGGCCCGCCTTCGCGCCAATGGCATGGGCACGATGTCCATGATGTGGCCCATCCTCGACTCCAACAAGCAGACCCTCGACTACACCCGCGAGGACATCATGCCCGCCCTCGAGGGCAAGGCCTTCGTCTGCGCCTGCCTCAACGCCAACGACCCCCTCAAGGACATGCGCATGGTCCTGCAACAGTGCAAGGACATGGGCGTGATGTCGGTCTCCAACATCGGCCCCTCCATCTCCTACGTCGATCATGACTCGGAAATCTTCAAGGTGATGACTTCGGCCGGCATCACCATCCAAAACGAGATCGACATGCTCATCCTCGCGAAGGAGGAAATGGACATGGTCTCGATCGGGCTGGCCTTCACCGAGGAGGATTCCTACGCCATCTGCGAACAGGCCAAGCCCCACATCTTCTGCTACCACGCCGGCACCACCAAGGGAGGCATCAAAGGCTACGACAACGGCATGACCATCGAGGAAACCGCCGAGCAAACCGAGAAGGTCTATCAGAAATGCCGCGAGCTTTCTCCCGACACCATCCTGGTGGCCCACGGTGCCGCCATGGAAACCCCGGACGAAGCGCAATACATGCTCAACCACACCAGCGGCCACGGCTTCTGGACCGGCTCGTCCACCGAACGCCTCCCCATCGAACGCGCGGTCTCCGCCGCCGCCCAGGAATTCCGGGGCCTGACGTTCGAGAAGTAGGCAGAATTGACCAATTTTCTGGTCGATTTCGCATGGAAAGAGTACCTTCAGGGTATGAAGGCGAGGCAAATCCCCATCTCCAAGTTCAAGGCCCACTGCACCGAAGAGCTGCGGGCGGTGGAGGAAGAGGGAGTCACTCTGGAAATCACCCGCCACGGTAAAGTCATCGCGGTGGCCCATGCCCCGGAACCGAAACCCCAACCGGGCTCGATCCTGGGAGCCGGGATCGGCTATGCCCGTCTAGGAGAAAACTATGATCCTCACAAACCGGCCATTCCTCAGGAGGAGTGGGATTCCTACCTTCGCGAATCGGAGGCTGGTTCATGAAGTACCTTCTCGACACCTGCGCTTGGCTCGACGCACTCCTCGCGCCGGAAAAGTTAAGCCTCCAGGCTCGCGAGGTTTTTTCGTCTCCCGAAAGACTGACCCTCAGCTCAATTTCGTTGATCGAATTCTCGCGGAAAGCAGCCTATCCGCGAGCGACCGAGGACGATATCATTCTTTCCGTCGATCCTGAAAAGTTCCTCGCTCACATCGCTCTCCCTCCGGAAAAAATTAAGATCCAGCCCATCACCGCGAGCATTGCCCTCGCGGCCTATCGCTTGCCCGACAACCTGACCTTTCGTGGGAAGCCTCACAAAGACCCCGCCGATCTCATCATCATCGCCACCGCGCGCCTTCACGGCTTCACCGTCCTGACCTCGGACCGGGTTCTCCTCGACTACCCCCATCTCAACACCCTGAACTCCCGGGGCTGAACCCGCTTCCCGATGACCGTCCTCGATTCCTTCATCGGCCGCTGGTCCACCTCCGGTGACTGAAGTGGTCCCAGGAAACGGAGCCAAGCCGATATTGATGAATTGAGCTGGTCGGACCGGGTGGGTTTTCACTCCAGCGGGGCGAGGAGGTTGCCGAGGGTTTCCTGGTCAAGTTGGAGTTTGGAGGTTTCCTCGCTGAGGAGAGCCTCGACCAGTTTGGCCTTTTGCGATTGGAGCTGGACGATGCGTTCCTCGATGGTGCCTTCGCTGATGAGCTTGTGGACAAAGACCGGCTTGTCCT
>JALQTQ010000085.1 GCA_023263995.1 Akkermansiaceae bacterium
GATGGGGTCACTCCCACCAGCAACCAGCCGCTTCGTGGAGGCAAGGCCACCCTGTTCGAAGGAGGCATCCGAGTGCCCTGCATTGTTTCGTGGCCCGGCGAAATCACTCCCGGAAGCTCGAGCGACTCGATCGTGCATTCCACCGACTTTTATCCGACCATTCTCGACCTCCTTGGTCGGCAGAGAAATCCGGATCAACTTTTTGATGGCATCAGCATCACTCCCGCCTTGAAAGGTGGGAACCTTCCCAAACGCCCGGTCTTCACCTACTTCCCACATCATCCCCCGGTCCCCGATTGGATTCCACCCTCGATCTCAGTCCATCTCGATCACTGGAAGTTGATCCGCGAATTCCATCAAGGCCACGATGGGGCCCATCGCTACCGCCTCTTCGACCTCAAAAATGATCCCGCTGAATCAAGCAACCTCGCCCACCGTTATCCCGAAAAAGTCCGAGCTCTTGACCGCCTGATCACTGACTTTCTGGAAGATACCGCTGCCGTCACTCCGCTTCCCAACCCGGACTTCGACCCAGCCCGATACCGTCCCGAACTCGAAGGGATCAACAAGGTTGGCCGGAAAAGCGAGACCCAAAAAAAGAAGATCACCGATCCTTCGGACCCCAAACTCAAGGGCTGGAAAGCCCGACAGACCAACTACGCCATCGATCAAGGAATCCTCCGTCTTACTCCTGATGGCCCGAGTCCTTTTCTCGGGCTTTCTGCCGCGCGATTCACCGGGGAGACCACGATCTCCTTTCGGATCAAGGGTGCCCCGAACACCTCCGGAAAAGTCTCCTTCTCCCACCAAACCCCAACCCCAAAAGGTCGCCCTTTTCAACTCGCGTCCGATACTTGGGAAACCCAAGTCATCACCCTCAAGCCGGACCGGGATCTGGGAATTCTGAGGCTCTATCTCCCGACCAGAGGAAGGACTCCGGTCGAAATCGACTGGATCGTTTTGGAATCGCAAACGACCAAAGAACGCTGGGATTTCTAAACCATCTTCCGTCCTGACGCTGCAGTCGATGATCCCGTTGCTTCATCGCGCATGTCCCTTTTGAGCTTTCGGGTTTGCTTCTTCCCTTGTTCCTTCGGACGGACCATCCTTCCACCATGCATAAGGCCTTTCTTCTTGGAGCAGGACTCGGAACGCGTCTCCGGCCGCTCACAGACACCCTCCCGAAGCCGCTCATTCCCTTCGAAAATCGCCCCCTCATCACCCACCTCATCGACCGCTGCCTCGCCGCGGGCCTGACTGACTTTGCGATCAATACCCATCATCTCCCGGAGGCTTGGGAAGAAGCGTTTCCCGATGGCACCTGGGGCGAAGCCAACCTGACATTCTTCCACGAACCCGACTTGCTCGAAACCGGCGGCGGACTCAAGAACATCGCTGAATGGATCGGCCACGACCCGATCCTGGTGCACAATGCCGACATCCTCACCGACCTGCCCCTCGACCGCCTCATCACCGGGCACATGGCTTCCAACAACACCGCGACCCTCGCCGTGCAGGACCACGGACCAGCCCTGCATCTCGCAGTCGATGGCCACCGCGTCACCGACATCCATGGCAAGGTGGCAGGACAAAACGGGACGCACCAATTCACCGGCGTCTATGTCGTGGACCCCGAAATCCTCGATCTCATCCCCACCGGAGAGAAGGTTTCGATCATTCCGGCCTTCCTGGAATTGATCAAGCGACGGGAGCTCGGAGCCTATCACGTGAAAGACAATCGGGACTGGATCGATCTCGGCACCCGCGAGGTCTACCTTGAGGCCAGCCTCGCCCGGTCCCCGCTCGTTTCACCCATGGCCACCGTCGCCGCTTCGGCCTCGGTGACCCACTCGTGGATCGGCCCCGGTTGCCAGGTCGGAGAGCGTGCCACCATCACCCATTCCATCCTCTGGCCCGGCACCTCGGTTTTGGACGATGCGGAATTGACAAATTGCATCGTTCACAGCAAGCACCCGGTCGGCGGTATCCGCCATGATGCCGACCTCTAACTGGAACCCTCGCAATGCCTGCCGACACCTTGCTGACTGCCATCCGAGCCCACCTCGACCTTGCCCCCACCCACCGGGTGATCATGGAACCCATTCAGAAGGGGGCATCGGGACGTACCATCATCCGGATCAAGCCCGACGACTATCCAAGTTTCATCGGCATCCATTACACCCTCGAGCGCTCCGACAACGCCAACTTCCTTCCAGTGGCCCAATTTCTCACCGAAGCCGGCCTCAACATCCCCAAGGTTCTCTACGACAACACGCGGCGGCAGGTGGCTCTCATCGAAGATCTCGGCGACGAAGACCTCCTCAGCCTGAAGGAGGCTCCCTTCGAAAAACGGGAGCCCTACTATCGCTCCGCCTTCGAACAACTCGACAAGCTGCTCTACACCCGACCACCCAAGGACTTTGACTTGCAGCCACCATTCGACGAGGCCCTCTATCGCTGGGAACAAGAGTATTTTTTCGATCATTTTGTCGAAACGCACCTCGGCCGCGATTCTTCTACTCTCCGAGAGGACCCGATCCTCCAAGGGCTGGCCAAGCGACTGGGGGCCACCGCCCCCCACATGGTGCACCGCGATTTCCAGTCGCAAAACCTGATGCTGCACGGCGACAATACTTATCTCATCGACTTTCAGGGGCTCCGCATGGGACGTCAAGAATACGACCTCGCCTCGCTCCTCTACGATCCCTACATGAATCACTCCGCCGAAGACCGCCGAAAACTGCTTACTCTGTGGGAGGAAGTCTGCGAAGAGGAACCCATCGAACCATTGCTCAAGGATTGCGCAGCCCAGCGCCTCATGCAGGCCCTCGGAGCCTATTCCTTCATCGGGCACGGTCAGAACGACGAATGGTATCTCAAGCAAATCCCGGCCGCCGTGGCCCTCCTGCAGGAAGTCACCGCTGACACCCCGCTCGAAGAGTCCCTCGCCGACGTCCTCGACTAAGACCTGTCGCATTGCTACACCTCGCCGCGTTCATGTTCTCTCCGCGGCTCCGCTTCACGCTTCTCCTTCCGATTCTCGTCGGAGCCGGACTTCTTTTTGTCCTCCCGCAGGTACCACCTCTGGTGGCTCTGGAACACCGCGCCTTTTACCCGCCCGAGCGCTTCCACCCGGAATCCCGCTATTTGGAATCCGGACCCCACGAAGACTTCGTCCTCAAGGTTCATGAATTCGGGCTCCCCCCGGATCATCCCGCAAACATCGGAACCTATCGAATCGACCAAGAGACTCTCGACATCATGGGCACGGACCAAGGCGACCCGCTGGAATGGGCCCAACTCCTGAGACAAACCCGCCTGCCCGATGACCGCCTCATCGTCGTCACTTCCTCGCTTTCGTGGCCCGACGCCTTGGAAATTCCTCTTCGTGCGCTCCAAGACCAGATTGAGCAAACCCCCTGCCTGGTAGTCGGATTGCGCGGGGAATTACTCAACACCGCTTCCCCGCTCCCACCGGAGCTCGCCTCGTCCGTCATTCCCTCCGTCCCCGAGTCCCTGACTCTTCCAGAAATCGATCACCTTCCCGTCCCCCCCTCGGTCACTGCCCGTCTCTTCGGCATTTCGGAAGTCCGGGGACTCAAGATCGAGAGAGAGGGCCAGCGCCAACGTCTCCCAATGCTCGTCCGCTGGGAGAAGCACGTCCTCCCTTCCCTGCAACTGGCTTCCCTGCTCACGCTGAACGACCTGAGCCCAGGCGATCTGATCGTCGATCCCGTCGGCTACCTCCGCCTCGGCCGCGACGGACTGATCATTCCGATCGACTCTTCCGGCTTTGCTTTTCTTCCCTGCGAAGAAACTCCCCCCCGATCGGCCTCCCAGCTGCAAATCTATCCCACCCGCGGCGAAACGACCAAGATCATTGAGCCTGAGCACCCCCCCATCCCAGCTCGTGCCCTTGCCTCCCAGCTTCAGGCCCTGAATGGGAAACCACCCGAGCTTGTGAAGACCTACGAGCGCTGGCCTCCTCTGGTCGAACTGACGTTCCTCGTCCTGCCCGCCTTGCTTTTGGCCGGAAGACGCCGCTGGCTCTACCTTCCGGTCATTTTGGTGATCACCGCCACTTCTCTCGTCTTCTCAAGATGGTTTCTCCTCGCACCTCCACTCGCCCTGCTCGTGCTTCACCTCATTCTCCAGAGGCTGCCCCGCGGCGACCGCCCTCAAGCCACGAGAAGCTGACGCCCGCAAAAACCTCGATCCGACGGTTCAGCCGCCGAAGACAACTGGGACAGATTTCCTCTTTCATCCCCCCTTCCGTCTCGCTACTTCTTTGCCCATGCGCGAAGACGTGAAGCAATTGCTGGCCCTGCAGGAAATCGACCAAAAGATCCGGGCCCTCGAAGCGGAACTCCTCCGCATTCCGCAGCTTCAGGAAACAGCCAAAGACCGCCTCGCCAACGACACCGCCGCCCTCGCCCAAGCCAAGGCCAATTTTCAAGCCAACGAGGTCGAAATCAAGAAGGTCGATCTCGACATTGGAACCCGGCGCAATTCCATCGAACGCCTCAAGAACCAGCAGTTCGAAACCAAGAAAAACGACGAATACACCAAGCTGGGACAAGAGGTGATCCGTTATGAGGAAATGGTCGACGCCCTGGAGACCCGCGAGTTGGAACTGATGGAAATCGCGGACGATCTTCGGGGCAACATCACCGCAGCGGAAGCAGCCCTCACCAAGACTCAAGGATATGTGGATGAGGAAATCAAGGCGCTGGAGGACCGGGCCACCGAAAGAAGAAAGGCACTTGCGGAAGCACAATCACTCAAGGAAGAAAGAGTCGCCGCGATTGGTGACGAAGAACTGCTCGACACCTATCATCGCCTCTTCAACAAGCGGGACGGTCAGGCCATCGTGAAGGTCACCCCGGAGCGGAGTTGCACCTCGTGCCACGTCCAAGTCACTCCGGCCACCTACGCCCTCGCTCAATCGGGCGCCGCCATCGCCCACTGCGACAACTGCAGCGCCATCCTTTTCATCTAGCATGGACCATCCCGTTCTCGCCATCGATCACGGGGACGCCCGCATCGGGCTGGCCGCCACCGACGAGTTCGGTATCGCCGCCCACCCGGTCGAAACCATCGACTGCCGCCGCGAGTCACCTCTCGACCGAATCCTCGAAGTCATCCAACACCGGGGCGTCCGCTCCGTTGTCCTCGGCCTCCCCCTCCGCATGGACGGATCGGAAGGGACTTCCTCCACCAAAGTCCGCAAGTTTGGCGAGGACCTTCGCTCCCGCCTTGGCCCGATTCCCCTCACCCTCTTCGATGAACGCTTCAGCACCGTGACCGCCTCGGAAAAGCTCCGCGAAGCCGGACGCAACGCCCGCAAGCAACGAGCAGTCATCGACCAGGCAGCCGCCCTCGAAATCCTCAAGGATTACCTCGGCTGGTAAGCGCAATCATGCATCTAAAAATCACCATCGCCTACGACGGCGCCCACTTTGCCGGATGGCAGATTCAACCCAATGGAGACACCATCCAGCAACGAATCGAAACGGCCCTCGCCGAAGTTGCCGGGGAACCCGTTCGCCTCCACGGGTCGGGCCGGACCGACGCCGGAGTCCACGCCCTCGGCCAGGTCGCCCACTTCGATGCCCCGGACCGTCTTACAATGAACCCCTTCAACTGGGTCCCGGCTCTCAATACCAAGCTCCCCCCGGAAATCCGCATCATCGCCTGCCAAGAGGTTCCATCCGACTTCCACGCCCGCTTTTCCGCCCTCTCCAAAACCTACACCTACCGTCTCTGCCTCGCTCCCGTCCTTCCTCCATTTCTCGCCCGTCGCGCCTGGCATCTCCCTCGCCAGCTCAACCCAGTCGACCTCGACAACGCCCTGGCCTTATTCCGGGGCTCGCACGACTTCCGCGCCTTTGCCGCCAAACGAGGGAATGAAACCGAGGACACCGACTACACCCGCCACCTCACCCGCTCAGAATTCGAGGCGATCGAAGACGGCTACCGCCTCATCTTCACCGGAAACGGCTTCCTCTACAAAATGGTCCGCCTCCTCACCGGAGCAGCGGTGCAGGCCGCGCAGGGCTATCTCCGGCTCGATGACCTTGCCGCCCTGGTCAACGAACCTGAGTCCGGGGAACGCAAGTCCCCCTTGTGCGCCCCAGCCGATGGACTCACGCTCCACGAAGTGACTTATCCCGCCCCCCCGGGAACACCTGAAAGCCTCCAAAGGACCCACTCGTAAACGACCCGTGCCTTACCTGCCGGACCTCCGCTCGCTGCCATTCTCCGCCGTCCTGCCAACCCTCTTAATCATCCTCACCGGGGGGGCTCGAGCCGAGGAAAACGGCACGCAAAGCCCACCCCCGTTCGCCTACTCCGACAAGATCTTCGATCTCGTCGAGACCTATTGTCTCGATTGCCACGACGAGACCCAGAAAGGCGACATCCGACTCGATGACCTCGGTGCGCTCGCACTCACCAAGCGGCTCGACCTGCTGAACCGAGTACAGGAACAGGTCTACTTCCGGCACATGCCACCCCCAAAAAAAGAGCAACCCGTCGAGCATGAACGCCAGGCCCTCTTGGCCTTTCTCTCCGCCGAGCTGGCTAAAAACGACGCCTCGACGCTCGAGGGTAAACTGCAAAAACCCGAGTTCGGAAACTATGTCGATCACGACAAACTCTTCTCGGGCGAATACCGTGATCTTCCGCCTTTCACCGACGACCGACGCTGGCTCATCAGCGAATTCATCTTCAACGCCAAGTTCCAGCGGATCCTCCTCAACCGCACCACCGCACTCTGGAACAAGAAGCGGGTCGAGGTCATGGGCGGGATCAATTTCCGTGACTTCAGCCTGACCAATCCTTTCCTCCTCCCCGAAACATCAGGCGTTCGCTACTACGCCAATGAAGACCTGACCGGCGGGCACCTCTCGAGCATGCTCACCAATGCCCAGAAAGCCTCACAATACCTGACGGAAACTTTGGTGCCGAAACATCGGAAATCTAAAACCCCCTTCCTTCCCACCGTGGTGGAAATCCTGGAATTGGAGGAGACCCATCTCGCCCTCCTCGCCTCCCGGAGGGAATTCCTCAACCACCACATCGAGCGCATTTGTGCGGAAATCCACGGTGATCGTCACGAAGAACTGCTGCCGACCTTTGTTCCCGTTGTCCTCAAGCCCCTCCCGACATTGCAGGACGGCGAGAAATACAAGCGTGCCCCGATGAATGTTTCCACCAACATGCTCAAGAAGCTGGAGGCTGATCGTCTCGTCTACCACACCCTTTCGGATCCCGATTTTGCTCACCTCAGTGATGACGAATTCCGTGAGTATTGCGAACGGATCTGGTTCTTCCGGGGCGACCACGAAAGAACCATCCAAAGCCGCATGGCCCTGTTGCGGGAATACGTCCCCGACTTCCGCGAGATCGCCGAACAGAACAGCCGAAAAATCAAGAAAATCGTCTATCAACCGCTCCCCGATGAGGAAATGCTCGCCATTCGTGAAGCCATTCTCAAACACCGGAAAAAAGGCGATTTTTATTCGGAAATCATCGAAAAATGCCTCAGCGATTGGGAAGACCGATTCGCCCGCCAAAGAGAGGAGGCTGGTCCGCCCAGCGATGACTTGTTCGCCCGGCTCATTGACGAACTCTCGCTCCTCATTCTCGAACGATCGCCCACGCCGGTCGAAGCCAACGATTACCTGTCCCTCGTCAAGACCTACACCAACAAGCTCGGCCGCCGTAAGGCGGTGCAAAAGCTCATGCAGACCTTCATTCTCGCCAGCGAGTTCGTCTACCGCAGCGAGTTCGGCACCGGCCCGGCCGATGAACACGGACGCCGCATGCTTTCCCCACGCGATGCCAGCTATGCCCTCGCCTACGCCCTGACCGACCAGAGTCCGGACGAGGAATTGATCATGGCCGCGCAATCCGGCAGACTCACGACCCGCGAGGATTACGAACGCGAAGTGAAGCGCATGCTGGCCCGGCGCGACATCCACACCCTCATCGACCCGGTCCTTGCGGACAAGAACTGGCAAGATAACGTCACCCAACTTCCCATCCGCAAGCTCCGCTTTTTTCGCGAATTCTTCGGATACCCCGCCGCCCTCAAGATCTTCAAGGACGAAAAGCGATTCGGAGGCGACCGCCTCGCCAATGCCACCAACCGAGTCGTGAGCGAGGCCGATCGCCTCGTGGGATACCTCCTCGAGAAAGACCAAAATGTGATCGAGGAACTCCTCGGCACGGAGAAATTCTACGTCTACCACGATGGCAACAACGAGCGCATGACCGAGGCCTCGGAGAAAATCAAACGCATCTACGCCTACTTCAAGGACACCGGTTGGGAGCACTTCGGCTACCCGGAATTGGCCAAGCACATCGAATTCCTCCGACAAGAACCGATGCGCAGCATCAACCCGGACAATTTGAAATCGGGAAACCGCCAGGGCGATGGATTGAAGCTCTTCAAAAAATCCCTCACCTCGATCACCGCCCGCCTCGACAAGGGACAGCAGGATGCTCCACCCTTCGACCTCTACCGCGGATACGGATCGGACTTCATGCCAGGCGAAAACGTGGCCAAGCTCTGGGGATTCCGAAAGGACCACTGGACCTGGTCGGCTTCACAACCGGCAGCCGTCGCAAACCGCAAAGGCATGCTGACCCACCCGGCCTGGCTGATGGCCTTCGCCTTCAACACCGAAACGGATCCCGTTCGACGCGGCAAGTTCGTGCGCGAAAAACTTCTGGCCGGCACCATCCCCGATATTCCCATCACGGTCGACGCCCAAATTCCCGAAGACCATCACCAAACCCTTCGCAACCGCTTGGCTTCCGCCACCGAAAACGACGATTGCTGGAAATGCCACGAATTGATGAATCCCCTCGGATATGCCTTTGAATGCTACGACGATTTTGGGCGTTTTCGCACCGAGGAGTCCCTCGAATACCCGGAGAACCTCATCGAAAAAAGGCCGGACGAGGCCAAGGACCGCAACCACCTCATCGACCTGCGCGACATTTACCAAACCCTCCCGGTCGATGCCTCCGGCCACCTCACCGGGACCGGAGAGGATGTCCTCGACGGAAAAGTCCAAAATGCCGTCGACCTCGCCGGGCGCCTCGCCAAATCGCGACGCGTCCGACAATCCATCATTCGTCATGCCTTCCGTTACTTTCTCGGCCGTAACGAGGTCCTCTCGGACTCGAAAACCCTGATTGACGCAGAGCTGGCTTACCTTGAGAGTGGCGGAAGTTTTGATGCGGTGATTGTCTCGCTCCTGACTTCCGATTCCTTCATCTACCGCAAGGCTCCCGAAAACTAATTCTCTCTCCCCATGATCAACCGACGCCACTTTCTCAAACACTCCGCTCTGGGAGCCGGAGCCATGGCCCTCGCTCCTTCCTTCCACCAACTCTTCGCCGCACCCGGCGCCAACGGGATCCCGAAACGCTTCATCTTCATCCGCAAATCCAGCGGGATCCGCCCTTTGGAAATGGCCTTGCCCTCGTTTTCCAAAACCGACAAGGCACTCGATGAAAAAAAGCAGGCCCTCGAAGTCGACCTCGACGGACACGAGCTCCCGAATTGGCTTCGCGGACTGGAGTCCCACAAGGCAAACCTCACTCTTCTCCAAGGTCTCTCGGCCAAGATGAGTGAGAACATCCACTACTCCTTCTCCTCAGTGATGGGCTGCTTCAAGTCCAACCGCAACACCCTGAGTGCGATCAAGCGCACCACCATCGATTTCGAGCTCGCCAAGCTCTTCCCCTCTCCTTTTGGCCATGTTGAACTTTCCTTTGCGCAAGGGCGCACCGGCATCGTATCGGGCTACTCCGCACCCGCCCCGCAAACGCGCAACTACTGCTACGCCGATCCCGAAACGGCCCGAAACGAGCTCTTCAAATCGGTGCTCAACCCCGAGGCCGTCAACTCGGACAACGACATGCTCTCTTTCCTTCAAAGTAAGGAAGGCCTCAAGATCAGCGGGATCCAAGGACCCGAAAAAAGACGCCAAGAGATGCAGGTCGATTCGATCGACGTGATCCGCAAGCGCAACAGAAAGCTCCTTGGCATGTCCGAGTCCCTTGCCAAGCACCTGCCCGAGTTGGAACCGGTCCATGCCGACGGCGGCCTCAATGCCAGCACCCCCGAAAAACAGGCCGCCATGACCCGCGTCCTTGTGGCAGCCCTCCGTGCCGGACTGACCAATGTCGTGACCTACACCATCGACGACCTCGGCACCCCGATCACCGGACTGCCGGGCAACGAGACCGACCGGGTGGGCATTCACCCGCTGGGACACGACGAGGCCTTCGGCGGGGTTCCCGCCTGGAAAACTCGCGAGCAGATCCGGATCAGCCACGTCAACCAGATCAAAACGATCGTGGAAGAACTCAAAGCCACCCCGGAAGGTCCCGGCACGATGTTTGACCACACCATGATCATGTATTTTCCGGAAAATGGCGAAACCCACCACGGCATCGGGCTGGAATCCCCCTTTGTCATCATGGCCGGCGACCAATGCCAACTCGACCTCGGCGGCCGCTACGTCCGGCTCCCAGTCCTCGGTGTGGAAGGACACAAAACTCTCGGCAACTGGTATACCACCCTGCTCAACGCCCACGGAAATCCTATCGAGCACTACGGCGACCTCGACCTCGAAATGGCCCGCAAAAAGCTCGACCAAGTCGGCCCCATCAAACAATTCATGGGCTAACTGCCCGCGATGGCACCTCCACCAGTGCCGACCATGAAGTTACTCCTCATTCTCACCACCTTTCTATCGCTTTTATCCTGCGGGCAGGAGAAAGACCTGACCAAGCAGGAGAAACTGGTGGCCTCGGCACGCTCCCAAGTCGGAGTAACCACGATTTACGATCCCGCCTATCGCGCGGTGGATTATCCCGGAGGAGACGTCCCCAAGGACCGCGGGGTCTGCACCGACGTGGTCGTTCGGGCTCTTCGCGAGCATTCGTTCGACCTCCAGAAACTCGTTCATGAGGATATGAAAAAGGCGTTTCCCCAATACCCAAAGATCTGGAACCTGAAACAACCGGATCGAAACATCGACCACCGCCGGGTTCCAAATCTGCAAACCTTCTTCAAACGCCGTGGGATCTCGATTAAGGTCACCCAAAATGCCAAAGACTATCGACCGGGAGACTTCGTCACCTGCACCGTGGCCGGAAACCGGCCCCATATCATGATTGTTTCAGATAAAAAATCCCAAGACGGAACGCCCCTCGTCATTCACAACATCGGGAACGGGACGCAGGAAGAAAACCACCTTTTCACCTACCCGCTCACCGGACACTACCGCTGGTTCAAGGATTAAACTCGAGCCTATCACCCTCGAAAACTCAACCAGGCAAGAGCTAACGGCCTGAGCAGTCGTGGGGTTCTGGAGCGAATGGGCGGGCCCCAGATGCCCGATGTCATCACCCCGACCATGGAAAGTCGAAAAATGAGATCAGAACGCTACCCCTGTCTCACCTCTTTCCCTTCTCACATCATAGGCTTCCACAAGTTCACATGACGAGGACAACGAGACCTTGATCGATCATTACGGCCGGGGTCGGTGCTTGATGGTCAAGGAGGTCACTCCGGCGATTGCGGGCGGGTTTGGTGAGATCCTCACGGCTGTTCAACGGGCGGATTGGTCATTCCGGCTCGGATAAATTGTCGTGGGACGTCTTCTACCGGAGTCGAGCTTCGGAACAAAAGATGATTTTCAGCGTCCTCCACGATCACGCAATGCGGCGGTCCGCTCAGCCAGCCCGTTGAAAGATCATTGGAAACCGAACCCACGAACTCGAGCCCGCGGCGACGAGCGCGGGGCAGTCGGTATTCAAGAAAGCGTCCGTCGGCAGCAGATGCCAGCCGCATTTCGGGACGAGAGACCGAAGAACCCAGAAGCGGATGAGTCCCGCAGGCGTATTCCCAGAGAGTGGACATGCCATCACCATCGGCATCGTTGGTCCACTGGCTCACCGGCAACTTCAAGGTGGGGTCGATCTCTCCAAAAATCCGGAAGCGCCAAGATTCCGGCTCAAGCAGGTCCTTTTCCAAGCCGCTCTCGCCAAGCGCGTTGTAGCTGGCGACCTCCAGCACGAGATCTTCGACACCGGGATCGAGGGCAACTGTGGCGCTGGTGGTTCCCGGGGGGTATTCACCGACGATATCCGCCTTTCCTCCGTTGACAGTCTTGCGTACGACGTATCCCAGCTCGCTGGCGGCGGCATCGGCCCAATCGAGCTTGACCAAATTCGGATTGAGGAACTGCATCTGCACCGCTCCGGGAGGAGTCGGCGCAACGGTCGGCGCAGGAGAAAATTCCCGGGAAGCTCCGCCAAACTGCCGGAAGGGACGGCCCGGGATGGGGCCGAGGTAGTTGGCGAGGCGTTTCTTGAGCTCGTAGGCCACCGCAGGCCTCCGGCCGTAGAGGTTGTTGTCCTCGCGGGGATCGACGGTGAGGTCGTAAATTTGATCCTCGGCGTAGTAGGTGTTGACCGGGTGGGAGTTGGCCGCCAGCGAACCAAGCTGGCGGTTGGTCACGTAGTAGGGACGTGGTTCGGTCAACTTGCCGGTTGCGGTATTGCCTTCGACCCGTTCCCATAGGTAGCCGTCTGCAATTTGTTGATAGATCTCCGGCGTGTATCGCACTGCAACATACTTCCAGTCCTTTGTGCGGACAGCACGGGCATAGCCGATCTCGGCAAAGACATCTTCCCGCACCGGGCTGTTCGAGCCGTTGAACACTGGCACCAGACTGACGCCGTCCCCCGGCCGGGTCGGCAATTGGGAGGCACCGGCCAGCGCAAGCAGAGTGGGAGCAAGATCCACGTGACTGACCA
>JALQTQ010000086.1 GCA_023263995.1 Akkermansiaceae bacterium
AATCAGCTGGTTCCTCGACGGTCGGAAATGGCAGACCATCGGCAAAAATGACTGGTCCAGCGCCGCCGCCCCGAAGAGCGAAACTGCGCCTTTTGACAGCCCGTTTCATCTCATCATCAATCTCGCGGCGGGGGGGCACTTCTTTGGTGGGACCACTCAGGATCCCAACAAACTCCCGGACTCGGCTTTCCCGCAAACCCTGCTCGTCGATTACGTCCGCGTCTCGCAGTGGGCTGATTAATGCGACCGCGGGTCAAAGTCCCGCTCCCGGAACAAGCGCGCATTTCGGACGTACTTTTCCGCCCATTTCTTGACCTCGGCCTGCGCTTTGAGGTCCAGCCTCTTGACCACCTTGGCCGGGCTGCCCAGGACGAGAGAGCCTTCCGGAATCACGGTCCCACCAGTCACGAGGGCATTGGCCCCGATAATCGAACGCGGGCCGATCACCGCCCCATCAAGGACGCAAGCCCCCATCCCCACCAACACTTCGCTCCCTACGGTGCAAGCATGCAAGATGGCACTGTGCCCGACCGTGACCAACTCCCCGAGATGGCAGCCAAAGTCATCGGCCAAGTGGATCACGGCATTGTCCTGCACATTACTGCGCGGGCCAATGGTGATTGCGTTAATGTCCCCGCGAAGCGTCGCCTGATACCACACACTCGATTCCTCACCTAGAGTCACCCGCCCGATGACATCGGCACTGGCTGCCACAAAAGCGGAATCAGCAATGCTCGGCCAGATTCCTTGGAACGGTTCAATCGCCATGCCCGGTGGGATAGCCCCGCAACGGGCTCTGCGCAAGACCAAGGAAACTACTGGCAATCCCGCAAATCTGTTTCATTCTAGGGAGCTCAACCAAGTCCAACCTCTGATGCGCCCCTTTCTGATCGTTCTTGCCTGCCTCATCATCGGGGTGGCCCTGCGATCGTGTCGCACTCTCTTTCTCCGCAAGCTCGGAGCCCTGACTTTCCTCGTCGCCTCTTTCCTCACCTTCTTTTTTGCCTTCGGCAGCTTGGCAGCCGGGCTGATCGGTGCCGGCCTCTGGTTTTTTCTCCCGTGGATCGACTTGCTCACCCGCATCCGACGAATGAAGCTCCCGCTGAGCAAACGACTCAACCTCGCCACCCCGCCATCCGAGGAGCATTTCCCGAATGCTGCCCGCCTTATCCGTGAGATCGAGGAGGCGGAGTTCGACCACGTCGCCGACAGCGGCTGGGACTGGTCCGGAATGCAGCAATTTTTCCGCTTCTACTGGAACCCGGAGGCCAAGGCGGTCGCCGCAGTCTGCCTCTGCGAACATGAACAGGTCGCTTTTGCCTTCGTCACGGTCTCCTCGCGGGCACCTGACGGGCGCTCGATTCACACCACCAACTATCCTTTCTCTCCGACCCTGAAGCACGCCCCGGGAGCCTACTGGGACCACCTGCCGTGTGAACGCAACTGCTTCGAGGCAATCTACCAGGATCACCAAAAACACCTCCAGAAAAGGGGCATCGACCCCGGCCAACTCCTTATGCCCGACCCCGACGAGGTCCTCGACCAGGTGGAAGAGGAAATGAAACGCCAAATCGACCACAACCTAAGGTGCGGCCTCATCCAGGTCATCGACGAGCGTTACTTCCGATATTCCGTCAAAGGCCTGGTCTTCCTTTGGATTCAATCGATCAAGGACATGATCCGCCTCTGTTGACCGTCTCCGGGATTCGCCTTGCCTTCTTCCCGTGCCCACTTTTAACCTGAGGCGGTGAAGATGATGGTTTGAACGGCATCCTTTTTCTTGCGGGAGCCGTGCTCCTGCAATCGGCCGCAAAAATCATCGCCAACGCGATGAAGCCCTCGTCTTTGCGACCCCTTTCCTTCTCGCCGGAATCATCCTCATGATCGACGACCTCTTGTCCAATTCGTGAAGCCTCCCCAACTGTGCGCTTTTTTTATCGCGCCCGCTCCCTACCGTTGCCTCCCTTCAACCATGTCGATCAGCGAACTCCTTAGCACCACCAACGAGAGCCCGCTCGAATTGTCGTTCTCGGCCCAGCTCCAGTCGATCCGGCAACGGGAAACCAAAGGAGGCAAACCCTACCTCGAGTGGACCATCGCGGATGCCACCGGCTCGCTCACCCTCAAGATCTGGAACAACCATCCGCAGTTTCACTCGGCCACCGAGGCCACCCCCGAGTTGCTCTTCCGCTTTTCCGGGGAATGGACTCAGAACCAATATGGAGTCGATGGGAAAGGCTGGAAATTCCGCCAGCTCACCACCGAGGAGGAAAAGGAACTTCTGGCCGGCGACCCCGCCACTCGCGCCAAACAAGAGGAGGATTGGTCCGACCTCCTCGACTTCACCACCAGCCTCTCCGACCCTCGCCTCAAGGCCCTGTGTCAACAGTTCATTGATCATTTTGAAGACCGCTTCCGTCGCACCGCCGCCGCCCGCAAAAACCACCACGCTCGCCGCGGCGGCCTCGTGGAGCACGTGGCTCAAATGATGCGGGCTGCCAACGCCATCTGCTCGGTCTACCCGGAACTCAACCGAGACCTCATGATCGCCGGAGTCCTCTTCCACGATTGCGGGAAGCTTTGGGAAAACACCTACCCCGAAACCGGCTTCAACCAACTCCAACTCCTTCACGGGGAAATGCTCGGCCACATTCCCCTCGGACTCGAACTCGTAAACAAACTTTGGCGCGATCTTCCCCTCGCTGCCTGGTGCGAACTGGAACCCGAGAACGAAGACGTGCGCCTTCACCTCCTTCACCTCATTGCCTCCCATCACGGGCAGTATGATTTTGGCTCCCCAACCCTGCCCCGCACCCCGGAAGCGCACGCACTCCACTACATCGACAACCTCGACGCCAAGTTGGAAATGGTGAAAGACGGCTATGCCAACGCCAATGAAACGGCCCCGGGAATCTTCGAGCGACAGTTCCCCCTCCCCGCTCCGCTCGTCACTCCGCTCCCCCCCTTCGCCGCCGCCGAGGATGACGAAGCCGAGGAGACGCCGCCCTCGCCTGCCGATGAATTATTCTGAGTTCCCTAGCCCGGCAGGCTACTTGGCGGCGTGGGAATCGCGGTAGGGTGGTCTTTCCATCTCCGGAAGCACCTTTTCGGCACTCCGGATGATGCCTTCTTCAACCCGCTCCGGAGAGGCCTTCGATTGGGCCACGTGAAAAAGAGCGTCCCCCTCGTCCACCAGGCTGGCGGTCGTTCTCCCAATGACGATCCCGGCCCGATCGACCACCACCTCGGTTTCCACCTTGCCGAAAGGATCGCCGATCATTCCCACCACCTGCCCCTCTTCGACCGCCTTCCCCAACGGCACGAAGGAACGAAATAGCCCACCGGCCGAAGCCCTAATCCAATTGCTCCCCAGGCAGTAAGCCGAAGGATGATCCTGGTCCTTGCTCTTCTTGGGCAACATGCCAAGCCCCCGCATAACGCGCCGCACCCCACGCTCCCCAAAAGTCACAGCCGGCAGCTCGATACGCAAGGCCTCCCCGGCTTCAAAAATGACATACGGCAGACCGATCTTTTCGCAGGCCGCCCGCAGGCTTCCTTCCCGGTTCCCGGCCTTCAACATCACCGGAGCGCCAAAGGCCTTCGCCATCTCCCGCGAGCCCTCGATCCGGTCGGCGAGACGGGTCTGAGGCAGGTTGATCCTCCCCGCCGCCGCGGTGTGCAAGTCCACTCCGTGGGTCGCCTTCTTCACCACTTCATCCATCAGGATGCGGGCAATCCGAGACCCAAAACTCCCATCGGCATTTCCCGGGAAGAGACGATTCAAATCGCGTCGATCAGGCAGATAACGTGACCTCAACAGAAAACTTGCCACATTCACCACCGGCACAATCAGGAGATCACCGGTGAGACCACGATAATTGCGCCGAACCAACCGACGCGCGATCTCAATTCCGTTCAATTCATCACCATGCACCCCGGCAGTCACAAACAAGACCGGCCCCGGCCTGCGCCCCCGAATCACATGGACCCTCAAGTTAAGTTCGGCGTGGCTCACCAACCGCCCCACCGGCAAATCCACATGGCCGCGCTCCCCCCGGCGGAACGATTTGCCACCGATCGTCAGGACCGCCCCGTTCTTCATTGCTCATCAACTAGCTCATCTCCCAGTTCCGCCGCAAGCGCGATTGTCAAGAGAACGATTCAGCCCTAGTCTGCGCCCATGACGATCTGGCTCACCAGATGCACCACGAATTTGGGGCGTGCCCTCGTCCCGGGATTCCCCAAGTCCAACCCCAAACCCGTGGGCTGGGGTCGCAATGAAATCACTCTCGCCGATCTCAAAAGCAACGATCCCACGGCGCGCTTTTACCCATGTCATCGCGGCGACGACGATCACGTGGCCTCCTTTTACGAATGCGTACTGGCCACGGCAGCCCCTCCCGATCTCCTGATCAACACCTCGCACACCTCCGGCAACAACGGCCAGAACCTTACCGCCCCATGATCCTCAGAACCCCCACCCGGTCCGTCTCCTTCCCAAGACGCCCCCTCCTGATGGGGATCATCAATATCAACGATGATTCTTTTTCGGGGGACGGCACCCTTGATCCCGACCTCGCCCTCGCCCAAGCGCGGGAGCATCTCCGACATGGGGCCGATATCATCGACATCGGAGCCGAATCGGCCCGCACCAACCGCGAGGCCATCTCGGTCGAGGAGGAAGTCCGTCGCCTCCGCTCCTTTCTGGCACGCTGGCCCGCCCTCCGCGACGAAGGCCTGGCCGCCGACCAACAACAGGTCACTCCCGCCTTACTTTCGATCAACACTTGGCGCCCCGAGGTGGTGGAGCAAGTCCTCGGTCCCGATGTCGATCTCCTCAACGATATGTCGGCCCTCCCCGATGATCGCAACGCCCGCCTCTGCGCCAAACATGGCACGGCCCTCCTGATCATGCACTCGGTCGGCCAACCCAAGGTCTCCCACACCCACCAGCAATGGGAGGATCTGATGGGATCGATGACCGACTTCTTCGAGGAGAAAATCGCGACCGCCCTCGCCGCTGGACTCTCCCGGGAGCAGCTGGTCCTCGATCCCGGCCTCGATTTCGCCAAACAAAAGGACGACAATCTTCTCGTCCTCCGCGAACTGGACAAACTGTTGGCCTTTCAATGCCCGGTCCTGCTTCCGATCTCGCGAAAGACTTTGATCGGCGAGGTTCTCGACCTTCCCGATCCTCGCGATCGGGACGCAGGCACCATCGCCCTCCTCAGCCATGGTGTGATGTCCGGAGCCCACCTTTTTCGGGTCCACCACGTGCAAGCCTGCTGGGAAGCCCTTCGCGCTCTTGAACCCTTCCGACCGAAACTGACCGTCACCCTCAATCTGGCTCTCACCGCCGACGGGAAGATCTCCACCACCGACCGCTCACCGGCCCACTTCACCTCGCAAGCCGACCTCGACCGCCTCCTCGCCCTCCGCGACCAAGCTGATGCCATCCTCGTCGGACGTGCCACCCTCGAAGCGGATCGGATGACCATGACCGGAAAGAAAAAACGCCCTTGGCGCTGTGTCATCTCACGAAGCGGCTGCTTCGACCCCACCCATCCCCTCTTCCACACCGACGGTGGACCGCGCCACCTCGTGATCGACGGCGACTCGCCCGCCCCCGACCTCCCCGCCACCCTCCACCGGACCAACCTGGCAGGCTTTCTCGACCATCTGCGCCATCATCCCCACATCAACACTCTCCTGTGTGAAGGCGGCGGGTCCCTCGTGAAGGAGCTCTTTGCCCTCGACGTCGTCGACGAAATCAATCTGACCTGGGCTCCCCATACCCTCTTCGGAGGATCCGAGGCCCCCACCCTCACCGGACCGCCCGGAGCGTTCCTCCCCGCCTCCCGCCATTACCAGTTGGTCGAGATGATCCCATCCGGCAACCACGAGGTCTTTCTTACCTACCGAAAATCATCGCTTGATTCCGTCTGAAAGTTGCGGCCCCTTTCCCTGCAGTGTAATGTTCCCTCTTCGCCGAATCTTCCTCACCGGACTTCTTGGGGCCGTCGTATACACCGCAATTCAGCTTTGGGACATTCACCGGGTGGGGCACCTTGAGCGCAAGCGTTCGGCCGACTGCGCCATCGTACTCGGGGCTGCGGCCTGGCACGACAAACCCTCACCGGTCCTCCGGGAACGCCTCAACCACGCCATCACCCTTTTCCAAGACCGAAAGATCCGCTTCCTCATCCTGACCGGCGGATTCGGGAAAGACGCCCCTTTTTCAGAATCTGAAGTCGGTCTGGAATACTGTGTCGATCAGGGCATTCCACGCGACAAGATCCGGGTGGAAAGGGAATCGCTCAACACCATCGACAACCTCCGTGAAGCACGTGAGATCATGACGGATGAGGGATGGCGCACCGCCCTCCTCGTCAGCGACCCGTGGCACCTCAAACGAGCCCGCCGGATGGCTTCCGATCTCGGCCTCGAAGTCGACGTCACCGGCACCCCATCCTCTCGCTTCAAGTCCTTCGGTGCCCGCTCAAAATTTCTCTTCGAGGAATTCATCCTCTACCACACTTACCTCCTCACCGGCAAGTAAACGAATCCCTTCGTTCAGGAGAGCTTCCGATGTAACCATTGAAAGGGGAGCACCCCGGAAACCGCAGCCGACGAGAGGACGACGCGGCCAACTGACCCAACAAGGCAGCGATGCAGGACCAAGGCGAGACGGACTCGCGAAGCGAAGCGTTTCTCCAGTAAATCCTCTACTTCCCGACGGGCCTCGGTCCATGTCCATCGCCCGGCAGCGTATTCGACCAATGCCGCCACCGCGCACTCCGCCGACTCGAAGGCCATCGACATTCCATTCCCGGTGAAGGGCGGGATCATACGCTCGGAATCACCAAGGGTGAGCAGTTCGCCCTGCCTCTCTTGCGGTCCCAAGGCAATGCCACTAATCCCGGTCAAGGATTTGGGATCGAGACAAGCTTTCCCCAGTCGGGCGGCCAGTCCACGCAATCCACAGGACTTCAGGGCCCGCAGTAATGGATTGCCTCCACCGCCATCCCCCTTGCGAAAGAGACCACAGACGTTGATGCGAAAACGATCGCCAGTCACTGGCGTCAACCCGACATACCCACCGTCCCCCACGTGCATCTCGAGACATCCCCCGAGATCGACCCCCTCGAAGTGGGCCTTCAACCCGAGGAGCTCACTCGCTTTTTCGAGATGGCGTCCCGCCGCCCACACCAGCCCCTCGCGGGCCATCGGCTTCACCCGGTCCCGCACCCGCAAAATCCCCCCGACCCGCTCGAACTCCTCCCGCAAGCGTTCATCCATCACCCACCTGGACATCCCCAGCGCCGGATGGCGAAGCGGAGCTTCGAGAATCTTCCGCTCACCCATCCACCACCGGGTGAAGCGGTGCCTCAGGGCGTCGGTGAAGATTCCCGCGATCCCGAGATTCTCAAGCGTGGCCAGAGTCACGCCGTTGAGGAACTCACCACAGACCCGATGCCGGGGATAGTTTCCTGCCTCCCGGACTACCACCGGGACGCCCCGTTTCCTTAAGGCAATCCCAAGGGAAAGGCCAGCCAATCCCCCCCCCGCGATTTCGATCTCCTTCATCGGCGCCACGCTAACACACGAATTCCCCCTAACAACGAAAGCTCCTCTCGCCACTGCCAATCATCGCCCAACCGCAACAGTCGGGGCAGTTCGCCCTTGCGGAAGCCCGCCCGGATACTCGTCATCATGTCATGCCTCGTCACCCCGTTGATCAAGGGCCACAACAAGCCACCCTCCACCAAGGACAATCGACTCCGCCACGGCTCGACCACCACCAAACGACGACGCCCCCGCAACAATTGCCCGAGTCTCGCCAGGTCCGCGTCCTCGAAGTGATGTAAAATCAAATTGGCCACCACGGTGTCCCCTGTGACCGAAGGCAAGGTTTCAAAGAGGTCCCCCGCCACCCAGGGAAGATCGAGCCCCTTAGGCCCCTCTTGCAGGTCGAGCCCGGTCACCGTGCCCTTCCCGGCCAGCTTCCGAGTCAGCCCCCCCTCCCCAGCTCCCAGTTCCACCAATCCCCCGTCGAGGTTCTGGCGCAAAATCCAGCGCTCATTTCCCATCAAAGCATTGATCAAGCGTAAATCACGGCGACTCCGCCGCGCCCGAGGATCATCCGCCGCCAAGGCATCAAGCAACTCCGCCTCCACCACACGTTTCATCGCTTCAGTCATGATCCCTTCATTCACGATGGTCAAGCCGCCCCGGATCCACTAACAAGCGGCGCATGACCACCGCCACCGAAAAAGCCGCCGTGCTCATTGAAGCCCTGCCTTACCTTCAGCGCTTTCGCGGAAAAACCTTTCTCATCAAAATGGGAGGGTCTGCCATGGATGACCCGACGCTCGTTCGCGAAGTGATGCGCAACCTCGTCTTCCTCGAAGTCGCCGGAATCAAACCGGTCATTGTCCATGGCGGAGGCAAGGCCATCTCAGCCGCAATGGAGTCCTCGGGACTCGAAGCCCACTTCGTGGGTGGTCTTCGCGTAACTACCCCCCAAGCCATCACCATCGTCGATGATGTTCTCCACGGAACCATCAATCGCGAACTGGTCGAAATGCTCAATCATTTCGGCGGGAAGGCCACCTCGATCCACGGGACCTCGGTCTTCCGGGCTACTCAGCTTTTCGGGAAAGACGAGGAAGGCCATCCAGTCGACATCGGACGGGTCGGACAAGTCGACCACTGCCACCTCGAAGACATCCTCTACGCCCTGTCGGCAGGCCTCCTGCCGGTCATCTCCCCGCTCGGCCGTCACCTCGACACCGGCGAAACTCACAATATCAATGCCGACCTCGCAGCCGCCGCCCTCGCTTGCGCTCTCAAACCAGCCAAGCTGGTCTACCTTTCCGATGTTCCCGGGCTCCTCCGCGACCCCTCGAACGAATCTTCCCTCATCGAATCGGTGACCAAGGAACAGGCCCGCGAACTCCTCACCGACGGCACCATCACCGGTGGCATGATCCCAAAAATCACCTCCGCCCTCGACGCGATTGAAAGCGGCGTGGAAAAAGTCCACTTCATCGACGGCCGCACTCCGCATTCGCTCCTCCTCGAGATCTTTACCCAGTCCGGCATCGGCACCGAAATCCGGGCCACTCCGAAATAAGTGTCGGAGCCATCAACAAATCGACATCGGTCAGAGATCTGACGGAGACCGACTTCGGGTTAGGCCGAGGCAAGAGTCAGATGCCTTGGGTCGGAGATGATTGAACTAAAGGTTGTGTTCTCCGAACCATTCCCTTAGGTTCCTGACGTGATGCTTCGAAGCTTTTCCCGAATCGCCGGCTGTCTTGTGCTGGCCGCTCTCGTTGGATGCTCGAGCAAACAAACTCCGTCCTACAACCCCAGCGTCGGTCCCTTCGATGAGGACGGTAACTACATCGAGGCCTGGGCCGATAATCCGCCTCCCCGCAGCAATCGCTCCAGCTCTACCCAGACCATCGCGCCGCCCCAACCCCGCGTGGCTTCGATTCCCAGTCCGGCCCCTCAATCTCGGACTACTCCGGTTCCCAAGCCCAAGCCAGTCGCTCAACCCACCCCGAAGCCCAAACCGAAGCCCAAACCGGTTGTGGTAAAGCCAAGATCCACGAAGCATCTTGTGAAGAAAGGCGACACTCTCTACGGCTTGGCCCGTCGTTATGGCACCACCGTGTCGGCGATCCAGAGGGCCAATGGACTCTCCGGCACCTTGATCCGCGAGGGAAAAACGCTCAAAATTCCGAAATAAGAGCGCCTTCCAAACGCCCCTTTGCAGGGTGAGCTCGGCCAATTTTTCAAGCACTTCCTGAACGTTCCACCCTCTCCGAACCGTATCGATGAAGGTGAAATTTTTACCCGTTCTTCCCCTTCTCGCCTCCTTGTTGTCCGCCGAGGATCCCGGCTTGAAAGGGCCGGGCCTCGAGATCGGGTTGATCGCCGAGTCCTCCAGCATCACCCCGGGACGGGCGCTCACGGTCGGGGTGCACCTCAAGCACTTTCCAGGTTTCCACACCTACTGGAAAAACCCCGGGATGGTCGGAATGGAAACGTCGCTGGATTGGAAACTTCCGGAAGGTTTCACCGCCTCCGAAATCCGCTGGCCCGCCCCCGAAAATACCTTCATGGGCCAATACCCCTGCCACGGATATGAACGCGACGTTACTCTTCTCGTCACCATCACCCCGCCCGAGAAAATCTCCGGCGACTCAGTCACTCTCACCACCGAGGCCGGCTGGATGTGCTGCGCCAAAGGCTGCTTCCCCGGCTTTCGGACCCTTTCCTTGACTCTCCCGGTGACGGATCGGCCCGTTCCGGCCCCTGCCAGCCGAGCCCTCATCGAAAAAGCCCTCAAGGAGCAGCCCTCGACCGATCACAATCTCACAGCCACCCTGCTCAGTCCCGTCGACTCATCCGTGATCAAGATCCACTTCAAGTCCCAGTCAGCTTTTCCCAAGAAAGACCTCTATTTCTTTTCCAAAGACCGCCAGATCTCCTCGGACCATGAGCAAAATTTCGAACCCCAACCCGATGGCTCGCTCGTCCTCACCATTCCGCGTTCCGAATTCTCGCCTGAGGGAAAAACGAGCATCCCGGGAGTCCTCCGGATCGGAAAACGATGCTATGATGTGACGGCAAAAGCCGCCGAGTAATTTTCCCCCTTTTCATGCTGGATCTTCAAAACATCACCCGCCGACACTTCCTCCGGGACTGCGCCACCGGACTCGGGGGAATGTGGCTCGCCAATCAACTCTTGACCGAGGCCCGGGCCGCCGGCCCTCTCGTTTTAAACCACGACCCATCTGCCCCCCTCGCCCCCCTCACCCCGACCTTTGGCCCGAAGGTCAAGCGGGTCATCTACCTCCACATGATCGGGGCCCCCTCACAGCTGGAGCTTTTCGACTACAAGCCGGTTCTCAAACGATACGACGGCAAGGACTGCCCCCAAAGTTTCCTCGAAGGGCAGCGCTTCGCCTTCATCCAGGGGACCCCCCAAATGCTGGGCCCCATCTATCCTTTCAAACAACACGGCAACTCCGGAGCTTGGATCTCTGATCGCCTGCCTGAATTGGCAAGGCATGCCGACAAGCTGACCTTCATCAAGACGATGAAGACCGACCAATTCAACCATGGTCCGGCCCAGCTCATGGTGCACACCGGTCAGTCCCGACTCGGATACCCGTCCATCGGGTCTTGGGTGACTTGGGGCCTCGGCTCCGAGAATCAAAACCTTCCCGGCTTCATGGTCCTGCTTTCCGGTGGCCGGGTCCCCCGGGTGGGAAAATCCCTCTGGGGTTCCGGCTTCCTCCCCTCAATCTACCAAGGAGTCCAGTGCCGCTCTTTTGGCGATCCCGTCCTGAATACCCGCAATCCCAAAGGTCTCTCCACCCGTTCCCGCCGTCGCGCCCTCGACGCCCTGCGCGAACTCAACCACGAGACTTTCGCCGAGATGGCCGATGAAGAAACGGTGACTCGGATCGCACAATACGAGATGGCCTTCCGCATGCAGACCTCAGTCCCGGAGGTGATGTCGATCGATGACGAACCTGCGTCGATTCACGAAATGTATGGCACCCAGCCGGGGCGGGAATCCTTTGCCAACAACTGCCTGCTGGCCCGCCGCCTCGCTGAAAACGGGGTTCGCTTCATCCAGCTCTACGACTGGGGCTGGGACACCCACGGCTCGAACAAGAGCGAGGCTCTCAACGTGGGCTTCAACAGCAAATGCCAATCGATCGACAAGCCGATTGCAGCCCTCCTCACCGACCTCGAACAGCGGGGCCTTCTGGATGACACGCTGGTCGTCTGGAGCGGCGAATTCGGCCGCACCCCGATGCAGGAAAACCGCAACGGGGCCAAAATGGCCTTCCTCGGACGCGATCACAATCCCAATGCCTTCACTCTCTGGATGGCCGGAGCCGGGGTGAAACCCGGCATGTCTTACGGGGAAACGGACGAGATGGGATACCGTGCCCTCCCGGGACAGGAAGTGCATCTTCGTGATTTCCACCGCACCCTGTTGCACCTCGTGGGGCTCGATGCCGAACGACTCTCGGTCCCCCGACAGGGACTGAACGAGAAGCTCATCGGGGTAAAACACGCCCGTCTTGTCAACCAGGTCCTTGCCTAGCGCTTTGGCCGCCGGAACTCGATCATGACATTGCCTCCCCCGGACCAAGGGGCCCGGAACCTCTTGCGGGGTTCGGTTTCGGGAAAGAGGAAATCATCGACCGGCCGATCGTCGCCCGAGCGAAAAAGAAAGATGAGGAGAACCAGAACAAGGAGCCCAAAAAACGCGAGACCGATCTGCCACCACAACCCGATCAACACCCTTCCCTTCTCTCTCACCGGAGGCTCGTCCTTCGGCTTTCCCCGGACTTGGGCGAGTCGATGGTCGATCCGCGCCATCACCACCCCGAGATACCCCAACCCCTCCGCCATCACCCGGGTGGCCATCTCCACCCGTTGACGCTCTTCCGGTATCCCAGCGGCCTGGGCGCCAACCTTTCGCAGCGATTCCTTGAGCGATTTCTCAAATTCCTCTTTTTCCTCGTCGCCCCAGGCGGGCTCGCGAGTCAATTCGGCGAAGTATCTCGGAAAACCTTCTTCCCCGGGAACATGCAGAATCATTCCCCACACCCCTCCCTTGCCCCAGGTCCGCCCCCAATCGAATGCCACCGACTCGACATCATTTGGAAGACTCTCCAACACCACCACAAATACCGAGGAATCACCATTCTCCCGGGCGCCCAGAATATTTCTCACCATCCCGGCGCGCGAAGGTTCCCGTAGCCAACCCGATTCATCATAGATGCCGTCGGGCGGACGCAAGGGCCC
>JALQTQ010000087.1 GCA_023263995.1 Akkermansiaceae bacterium
CTCGGCGGCAGCCTCTGCCTCACAAACCTTCTCTTGTGCCAGCTGCCACCCCGATGGCCACGTCGACCAGCTTCTCTGGGTTCTCAAAACTCCCATCGTTTCGGGCGGCGACCAGATTCAGCCCCGCACCACCATGCCGGTGCGCGGACTGCGCGAAACCCTCCCTTTCCACTGGGACGGCATCCCGGGCGACCCCTACGGTGGCAACAACAGTGCCAAGACCCACGGGGACCTGCCACCCAACGTGGACTACGAGGATCCCATCTACGCGATCCGCCATCTCATCGACGACGCCCTCGCCACCACCATGGCTCTGCCCGGAAACGAGGTCCGCCGGGGAGATCTCCTCGACCGCAACGAGCGCTATTACATGTCCCACTTCCTCCTTGGCATCCCCTACCCACCAGCCCAGCGACGCGCCTACACCAACGTCCTCTCACCAAGAGCAAAAGAAGGCTTCGAGTTGTTCCACCTCAAGGGCCACGACGAGGGCGGCCCCGAGCCGAATATCTGCGGAAATTGCCATCGCATGCCCTTCGGGGTCAGCACCAACACGCCAGGCACCGGGATGGATGCTCCAACCTGGCGCGGAGCCTACGACCGCTTCCTCATTTTCCCGCAGGGCCGTCTTAACATCATCGACTTCGATTTCTACCGCGAGATTGCCGATCAAGGATTTCCCGAACGAGACATCTGGCGCCTCTCGTGGCAGAGAAAGGCCCGCTTCGACCCGGTCTGGGACATGGTGCTGGAAAGCAGCACGGGCTTTTCCGGCTCCTTCGCCCGACAGCTCACTCTCAACGCCGAGACTTGGGATGATCCGCTCACGAGGGACCTCCTGCCAGCCCTCGAAGCCTCCGCGCGCGAAGGTGCCATTGTCTTGCAGGTCGATGCGCTTTTTCCCGACAAACGGGCCACCACCACCCTGCAATTCCAAAACGGCGCTTACCTCGTAGAGCACGGTGGCCGCCGACCTTATTCGCGCGAAGATCTCCGCGAGCTGGCCCGCCAAGGCCGACTCATTGCAACGATCACGGCGAGACATGGCACCGACGAAGGATTCACCAACCCTCAACCCGCCCTCTGGACCCTCGGCCCCCTCGCCGCGCAGGTCGGCCCGCAAGAATTCCCGGTTCTGACCCAGAACCGCAAAACGATGTCCGTTCACGCCCGCCACCTCACTGCAGAGGCCCATGTGATCGTCGACGGACGCCGCGTTCAGGCCGACCTCACCCGCGGCGATGAAGAAACCATCACCATCACCTTTCCTTCTCTTCCGTCCGACGGAATTCATTTCCTGCAGGTGCAAAATGGCCAGGGGCTCTTCAGCAACGACTTCCTCTTCTTTGTCGACGGAGAAGGCACTGCCAAGGTCCGGTGATGGGCCCCCTCCTCCCCAAAATCCGAAAATCGGTGGACGAAATCAAACGACGCCTTGACCCAAGGAAAAACCGGGGCAGCCTTAACCCATGCTGAAAAACCTGTCGAACATCCTATTGACCTGCGTGGTGTGCGGGACCGCCGCCGCTGAAACTCCCGTTCTCAAGACCAAGGTCAAGACCATCGAGGGCAAGGAAACAACTCTGGCCACCTTCCAACCAAAGGCCGTCCTCATCGTGAACACCGCTTCACGATGTGGCTTTACCCGGCAATACGCAGGTCTCGAAGAACTCCACCAGAAGTTCGGCAAGGAAGGCCTGGTGGTGGCAGGCTTCCCCTGCAATCAATTCGGTGGACAGGAACCCGGCACCAACGAGGAAATCGCCAAGTTCTGCGAAAGCGAATACGAGGTCACCTTCCCCATGTTTGCCAAGATCGAGGTCAACGGCGGTAAGCAGCACGAACTTTACGGCCTGCTAACCGGGGAAAAATCCCCCTTCCCCGGCAAAATCGGCTGGAACTTCACCAAGTTTCTCGTCGGAGCCGACGGCACCATCCTCGCCCGATTTGAGTCCCGCAACGACCCCATGTCCGACGATGTGGTGACCGCAGTGGAGAAAGCCCTGGCGGCCACACCCAAGAAAAGGGAATGAGGCGCGCCTGCCTCAATGCCCTTGTGACTTTCCCTCGCTCTTGAGCGATGCGAGATAAGCCACGAGGTCCCGGAGATCTCGGGGAGGCAGGGCCAACGCCATCGGTGGCATCGCCGAAATCGGGCCGGCACGCTCTCTGATCTCATCCTTGGCAATTGTCTTTGTCTCGCCCGTTGGCAGGATCAACTCAACCGCTTTTGACGTTTCTTTGCCCAAGCGACCAGCCAGCGCCTCGCCGGAGGCCGTGGTCAGGGTGAAAAGCCCGTATCCCTCGGCAATCTCCGCGCTCGGGTTGACCAGGGATTCCAAGATCTTTTCGCCCGAAAGGCGCTTGCCAACGGTATCCAGGGCCGGCCCCTGCACCCCGCCTTTCCCCCCGACCATGTGGCACTGCATGCAGGCTCCCTGATTCTGGAAAACGATGGCTCCCGCGCCGACGTCTCCACCGTGCAAGGAGAGCTTCTGCAAGTCGGCCGGGTTATCCGCAAAATCAGCCGCGAGCTTCTGGTGAGCCGAATCGCTTGACGAAGCGAGGGCGAGGTAGGCGTCAAGCCGTGCTTCCTTCATCACCGCATCCGGGTCACTCCAAGCCTTGATGAGAACCTCTTTCCCCTCAAGATCCATCGCCAGCAATTCCAGCGCCGCCCGAACAGCCGATAAGTTTCTTGCCTCCAGGTAGGCCTCGGCCGCTTCGATTCGCCCGGACAACTTCGCTTCAAACATGAGTCGCAAACGGGCCGCCTGCATCTCGCCATCCGTGCTCCCTTTCAGCTTCTCCACCAACCCAGAAATTTTCTCTTTGTTCTGACCGGCCACCGTCTTGAGGGCCGCAACACGAATTCCCGACTCCAAGGATTCATCAAAGACCTGCGCCTCAAGCGCCTCAGCCGAGATGGGCAGGTTCACTGCTTTGGCGAGCTCCAACGCCAGAGCTTGCTCCTGCCCCTTTGCGGTCTGCACGACCTGAAGAAGGGGCGCCGCCAAGGCCGCCAAGAGCGGAACTTCCCGGCTCTCGACCGGACGATACATCGCAGTGACGGGATCCATGGTGGGAGGATTATTCCAACGCAAAAGCGCCCGCAGAGCAGTCTCACGCACCTTGCCGTCGATCTTGGGATCAGCCACCATCTCCATCACCCGGGTCGCATCATCCGGCTGTCCAAGCCAATAGCTGGCGAAAAGAATGCGGCGCTGAATGGGATCAGGAAACTCAGAGGCTTTGCCCGTGAGCTGGGCGAGGGCCGGAAAGCCGCTGGCGAGATGACGATCATACACCGCACGAATGGCTTCCACTTGAACCGTCTTCGAGGCATCGCTGAGAAAGCCCGCCACCGCCGGGTCATCGAGCCTGCGCAACAGGATCACCGCACAAAGCCGGGCTTCTTCACTGGGAGAAGACATCTTGGCCACCGCGCCCGCCTTGTCCCTGAGATTCTTGAGAGCCGATATGCCGGCATGACGAATCCATTGATCCTCGCCCTTGTTCTCCACGATGAGCTGCCAGATCGCAGGCGCGTCGGAGGAACTACCACACTTACCCAGCGCAATGGCGGCAAGACTTCGCACCCGAAGCGAGGAATCGGTGAGGTTCTTCCGCAACACCGCGGCCGCTTCCGTCGCGCGAAGATCCCCCAGCGAGCGACAGGCATTGGCCCGCACCTCAAGATCGGAGTCCGCTGCGAGCTCGATCAGAAGCGGAACCAGCGAGGCGTCCGAACGGGCCAGCTGGGCCAGACCCCAGACCCCGTGCAGGCGGGTGGTGCCAGCCTTGCCCGAGGTTGCAGCAAGCGTCAGCTTTTCCTTCTCACCCCGCTTCACCAACTCGAACTGGGAACGTTGACGTACCCGCATGTCGGGATGGTCGAGAAGATCGGCCAGCCGATCCGACTTCGCCTTGCCAAAGCCATAGGCGAAGAATTCCCGAGTCTCTTTGACCGACTCGTTCTGGAGGTGCTTGGGCGATTCGATCGCTTGAATCGAGGCATTTTTATTCTTGCTCCATCCACCCCCAAAATCGAGGGCGTAAATGCGCCCATCATACCCGAGGTCGACATCCGAGCTGGCCACTCCACTCATCACCACCTTGGCCCCATTCACCTTGAAACCCGCGCCATGCGATTCAGGCCGAATGGATAGGAGCTGGGAATTTCCAGGATTCCCGCGGTAATTGCACATCAAAAAAGTGTCACGCAAATCTTCTGGAAGCGACTCTCCGGTGAGATAAACGACTCCCGAGGGACCATTGCCAACATTGGCCACTGGCGGCAGGATCCACTTGGGCTGCATCTCGTTGCGGGTCGCAAACATCTGCTCGGACACCCAGACCGACTGCGGAACAGCGAGGTCCGCGAAGTCGAGCCGCGAGCGATACTGATGAGCCGCTTGATGTTCCTCATACCAGCCGGAGTCCGCCCCCTCGAGGACGTAGACCACGCGGGCCTGATCCCCGATGTCACCGGTATTGTCGAAGGTGAAAAGGTTTCCATATTGGTCAAAAGCAAGCTCCTGCGGGTTTCTCAGTCCGTGGTGGATCACTTCGAAGTTGGAACCATCAGGATCACAGCGAAAGACCGCCCCACGGCTCGGAGCCGCGAAATTCTTCCCATCCCTGGTAGTTACATTGTAGCCCCGGTCTCCCACGCTCCAGTAAAGCTTCCCGTCAGGGCCCCGGACGATCCCGTGTAAGTCGTGCCCCATCATGCTCGTGCGAACCCCGAATCCCGTGAACATCTTCTCGCGCTTGTCCGCCACCCCATCATCATTGGTGTCGGTGAACTTCCAAAGATTGGGGATACAGGTCAGGTAAAGCGTTCCCTCTACCGCCAAGGCTGAAAAGGCCACTCCATCAAGCACGTCATTCAGACCTTCGGCATATTCGGTGCGCTTGTCGGGTATCCCGTCCCCGTTCAGGTCCTCAAGACGGGCCACCCGCTCGGAAAGGGAAGAAAAAAAGCCCGGCGGGAATTTCTTGTCAGACAGGAGCTGTTCCCGGCGCTCTTCGATGGTCTGCAGCCGGAAATCCCCCGCGGTCAGCGTGCCTTCTCCACGAATGTCAAGAATGCCACCACCATTCAACCGATCCGACTCCACCAGGAAGAACCGACCCTTTTCATCAATCTCAAAACTCGTGGCATGCTTGACCAGAGGCCAGGCCGCAATCTGGTATCCCTGCATTTCGGGGTCCTCCAGGTTGCCCCGAAAGGGCTGCTTCTTGCCAGGCTCCTGGGAGAGCCCTGAATCTTGAAAGAACAAGAGAGCGGTCGCGACGAGCAAAATACGGGTCATCATGAGTATCGGTGAAACAGTTTGCCAGAGGGCAGTGACCGGGATGGAATTACTTTTCAAGACCCAATTCCAACGACTACGGACAAAACTTCTTTCGCTCGATCTCCACTTCTTACATTCCCAAAGCGATCACACCGATTCAAACGCCCAGGCCCGCGTCGTCGTCTGCCGCTTGCGGCCAACTCGCTCGCGCTTACCCTGAAAGCCCTGCTCGGCAAACGCCCGACTCCCCAACACCGAACCATCGCTGAAATACCACACCCGACAGCAGAGCAAATCCACCCTGCTCGAGTCATGACCCGATCGCAACTCCGCCACGTCTCTGCCCACCATTGGGACCTCGTCTAAAAGCCCGACGACCCGCTTGCTTCTCCCGCGCATTTTCCGCCTCACCCGCCTCGGTCCTTTCCCCAGAAGCAGGTTGCGATAGCCACTATTCACCCTCTTTTCCCCTCCGAAAACTGTGTCGATTAAGGTTTTCCAGGAAACTCAACGATGGTCACCTTGCTTATCTAATTTCTACGTCAGGTGACCAAGATAGATGGTTTCTGAGCTTCGAGTTATCTAAGGTAATACTTTTGACATCTTGATTTTTTGATTCATGCTTTTCTATTTTAATTTTTCTACCGTATCTTTCTTCGACAATTTTTATCAGTTCATTTATGCTGTAGCCTTTGTTTGTACTTAAATTAAATTCGGTATTGCTAGGATTTTTTTCCAGCATCCTTAGAATGACATCCACGACATCACTCAAATGTATATAGTCTTTCTTGCTTTTGCCATCTCCCCAGAGCTGGAAACTAGTATGATTCAGAGCGGCATCCACTAATGCACTGATCACCCCTTGTTTTTTTGATGATTTCCAATTTGTATCATAAACATTTGCAGGGCGAAGAATGTCGTAGGATAAGTTATGTCTTTTATGGTAAATTTTTATCGCTTCTTCCATGTATTTTTTACACAAACCATAATAAGAGATAGGATTTCTTGGGTGCGTCTCAGCTATCACCGAAGTTGTTGGCTCACCATAAACTGCTCCCCCCGACGAAATATAGATAAGTCTTGAAGAGGGATAATCTTTAAGATGTTCTAATAAGTCCACCAAGGGTTGTAGGTTTTCTTCTATCTCTCGCGATAAGGTGTCGTTTTCGTGTAGAGGATAACCAACATGGGCAGTGTGTATGATGATACAGTTGTCCAGATTCAGCTCGTTGATAAAAGGAATGTCTTGAATCTTACCTCGCCAAAACTTATTTGCCGGATTTTCCGAAAGATGCGGAGATAAAACTTCGGCCTCGACACCTCGTTCCAGTATCCCTTTGTATATACCCTGGCCAATAAAGCCATAACCAATAACTAGTACGCGCATAACTTGATTCTTGTCAGATAAATCTCTGCCTCACTAACCATCCAAAAAACGCCTGATACGAGTGCGTATTCTGATTTTTCTTTTGATTCGGCGTGCAAGGGCTAAACCAATAACACCTTTCGTTGATTTGCGAAGATCTAGACCTCCAACTGGAGATTTTTCCGAATTTAGAAATTTGGATTCCGTTTCTTCAATACTTTTTTTATTTTGAAGGGAATATGCCTTGTATTCACTGATAGTTTTTTTCCACAAATTGAAATAGGGCGTCGAAAGTGGGTCTTTGGAGGATTCTAGGTCTTTAACGAAGCTTCCTGCAAAGTGAATAAAGACGACCGGATACTTATTATTAATTCCTAGCTCCCCATTTTTCAGAAGTGTTCTTTCACATTCCACATAGTTCCACTCGGAAATATTACACCCCCTATGCTTTAGGATCCTCACTTTTTCAAAGTATATGGGCAGCAGATTGAGATAAGTCTGATCCCCATAATGGCCTTGGGATTTATCCAAATCACATCGGTACAGGCAGCAGTTTGCCCACCAAAAAAGAACATCTTCAGCAAATCTATTGATACCGAAAAAACCTGCGTTATACAAACCTGCGACAAACAAGTGCTCAAAGTGATCTCTTTCCTTTCCCTGTACCAGGAATGGAGAGGAGTTGCGCCAGTGCGGAGTCAATAGGACATTCGCAGTGTCTAATTCGTCAAATAAAAATTGAAAATCGTTGCAGAAAAATAAATCCGCATCTAAAACCAAAACTTTCTCGTATTTTTTAAGGAGATAAACAGCTAGGATGGGCTTGAGAGACCAGCGTAATGCATTGTCATCAACATCTCTGTATTTTTCAATGATCTCCTTGGCGTATCTTATTTCTTTCAACTCATCTAAAAATATGAAATGGAGATTAGGGAAGCTGGATTTATTGATGTCGATATCATTGACATCAGTAATCAAAATGTATAAAGGTATTGACTGAAAATCATTTAATGATTTATGCAGTGCGAGAGCATAGTGTAAAAAATCAGAAGTAATAATGGTACAGGTCGTCTTCATGTTATTTTGTACCTAAGTTGACAATTGATGCCATGGGAGATAGCGTTGCCTCACTTTGTTTGAATGGAAAGGAATTATTCGAGGTTGCGATCACTTATTGTAGTGAGGTGGACGCGAAAGTTCGCCCATTGAGAAGCTAAGCATTCGGATCAGGTTAAGGTCTGGAGGGCGATTCTATCGGGGATTGCGTCGTTCGTTTATTTCTCAGGATGGGGCGGAGGTCCGGGCTGAAGGCGAGCACTTCCATGAAGCAGGCCACTCCCGCCAAGTCGCCTACCAGGGTATTGGAGAGGCGTTCGTAGCTAAGCCGCGCCCGTCCGATTCGGGCACTCATCAGTTGCACTACTCGCATCCCCAGGTGGTGCGCGATTGTCCTGGGCGCCCCTGGCCTGGGCGACCCTTTCCCATCCGGGACTAGGGTGCCTGTCACAAGTGAATGTTGAAGATTCGAAAATATCGCAGCGACAGGGTTTTTGGCCGATCGATGCGATTTGAGGCTCAGCAATGCCAGAGAAAGATCCTCCTCTGATCGTCGAGTTGCGGCGCGGCGCGACCGCCCATTGAGGTGATTTTTACCGGGCCGTCCGTGGCTGTCGTTCTTGTGACCATTTCTCAACTTTCACCGGGCACAAAATGAGCTAGCCTCCGTCGTGCGCGTCTTCCTTTCCTTGTTCCTGATTTCTGTGCTGTCGGCCAAGACTATTCGGGTGTGCACTTACAATGCGGCCTTGGCGCAGAGCAGCGAGGGTCGCTTGGCGGCGTTGTTGCGGGGCGGGGCCAACAGCCCGGCGAAACGGGTGGCGGAGGTGATACAGATGATCCAGCCCGACGTCCTCTTGCTGAACGAATTTGACTACGATCGTTTCGGCACCGCGGCCACCCGGATGAACGACCTTTATTTCAATGTCAGCCAAAACGGGAGGCCTCCACAGGACTTTCCCTACCGTTACGTGGGCATCTCAAACACCGGGATTCATTCCGGCTTCGATCTCGACAACAACGGGGTGGTAGATGACACCCCGGGGGATCAGAATTATGGGGGCGACGCCCTCGGCTTTGGGGAGTTTCCGGGGAAGTATGCCATGGCCGTCTTTTCCAAATATCCCATCAATACCGAGGCAGTGCGGACCTTCGAAGAGGTCTTGTGGAAAGACATGCCGGGCAAT
This sequence comes from Akkermansiaceae bacterium, assembly GCA_023263995.1. Classification (GTDB taxonomy): domain Bacteria; phylum Verrucomicrobiota; class Verrucomicrobiia; order Verrucomicrobiales; family Akkermansiaceae; genus SW10. Next base: position 8,910 of record JALQTQ010000087.1, read on the forward strand.
CTCATCCCGCCCGGATTCTACTCACCCGAGGAGCAGGAGGTTTTCCGTCTCTCTTCCAAGAGCCACTGGGATTTACCGATTGAGGTCATGGGAACGACCTTTCACTTTCTGGTCAGTCATCCCACCCCGCCGGTCTTTGACGGGCCGGAGGACCGGAACGGGCGTCGCAATCACGACGAGATTCGCTTGTGGGCCGACTACCTCACGCCGGGGGCGGCCGATTATCTCGGCGGGGGCCTGGCGGAGGGGGCCCGCTTTGTCATTGCGGGTGACCAGAATGCCGACCCGGTCCGTGGGGACAGTGTTGATGTGGCCATCAAGCAGTTGTTGGAACATCCGCGGGTAGCCGGGGACTTCGTGCCTGAGCGGGCGGGCGAGGTGACGGCGACGAATCGTTTTGACACCGCGACCTTTCGCTTGCGGGTCGACTACGTGCTGCCTTCAAGGACCGGCTTTGCCATCGAGGGCGGGGCGGTCTTTTGGCCGACGGGTATTCAGGAGGGAGCCAATCTGGTCACGGTCTCGGATCACCGTCCGGTTTATCTCGATCTCACCTTGGTACCTTTGATTGATGAGGTGGTGGGGAGACTGAAGGTCACACGAGCGGGTCCTGACTTTCAAATCACTTGGCAAGTGGTTGACGGAGTGCGATATCGACTCGAGCGCGCGGCCGATTTGGCGGCTGATTTTTGGGAGGAGCTCCACGAGGTGGAAGTGAAGGTGGTGGATGGCATGGCCGCCGCGGTGGTTTCAGCCGCTGGGGGCACGTTTTACTATCGGGTGGCGGCGAGCTATGAGTGACGGCATTGTCACCTGATCACCCTAGGTTCAGGGAAAGGATCGGGCGATCGCCCCGTTGTTTTTCATGAACAACAGCGAACAGATCATGTGTGAAGACTTTCAGGAGGATGCTTTCAAAGTCCCGGTTTGGGACCGGGGAGCCTTGGACTGCCTGCGCCAGCAGCTCGGAGCTGGGGCCGATGAGTTCAGCCAACTGCTTGAGGTCGAGGCCGAACGCCCGGCCTTCGATCCCATCGAGGTCCGGAACCTTCTCCGCGAAAAAATCGCGGAGGGACATACGCCCGGGCTCCTCATCCTGGGGCGACTCGAGATGGCCTCGTTTCGTCACTTTGTCTCACGGGGTTTTGGCGAGGAATCGGGTTCACCTTTGGGCGGCCTGTATTTTCTTGGCATCCCAGTGATGGCCGATTCCAGCCCTACGCGATTGGAGTTTGTCAGTGAGAAGGATTTTTCCAACGGTGGTCGCTCGGGTCAAAATGCGGCTTGAGGCACTTCATTCTCCCCAAACAGGGGGTGCTCCGGTAGCATCGCTCCGGTGCGTTTGCTTCTTCCCCTTTCCTTGCTGGTGGCGGTGATTTTGGTGGCGTGTTCGGGAGGTCCGCGCTGGTCGGGGCGCGACCCGGTCAGGAATGATTTGCCGAAATCTCGTGACCTTGTGCTGGCCCGGGCCGGTCTCATTGCCATTGCTGAGGTGGATCCGACGATTGCGGTCGATTTGCGCTACACCCGAGGGTCGGCCGTTGCCTCACGACCGCTTTACGCCGCCAACATGCCGGCCCTTCTGCGTCCCGAGACCGCCGCGAGGTTGCGCAAGGCCAACGAGCTGGTGAAACGGCACGGCTACCGGATCCAAGTCTGGGATGCCTACCGTCCGCCGTCCGCCCAGCTCATCTTGTGGGAAGCCTCCGGCCACGATGACCGATACGTGGCCAACCCTTACAGCAAACCATCGCAACATTCCTGTGGCACCGCAGTGGACGTGACCCTGGTTACCCTGGATGGCTTCCCGGTCGAGATGCCGACCGGCTTTGACAGCTTCACCCCGGAAGCAGCGGCAGCCTATCGTCACCCTGACCCTGCCATCCAGAAGCGGAAGGAAATTCTGCAAGCGGCCATGTTCCAAGCCGGATTTTTCCGGCTGCCTAACGAATGGTGGCATTTCACCGACCGACGCTTCCGCGACTACCCTCAAACCATCGCCCTTTCCGAAATTGAATCGACCTTCAAGCGATGAAACTGATTCTCCTTCTTTTCCTCACCGCGCTCAACCTCGGCGGGCAGGTCACGCCCCTGGTGGGCACTTACCTGGGCGACAACGAACGGAACTATTATGGCAATCGGGCTCCCTCGAAGCTCGGGGTCAAGTGGAAGATCCCCCTGGGCAGCGGTCGCACCATGTTCGGCAGCGAGGACGTGCGAACGTGGAAGGGGGCCGGTTGGACCGGCCAGCCTCTGGTCATCCGGGAAGGCGGGGAACTTTACCTCATCCAAGCTACGCTGAGCCATCATGTGAAAAAGATCCGGGCACGCGACGGCCGGGTGATGTGGTCGACGAGCGTGGGTGATGTCATCAAGGGAACGCCCACCTTTGTCGATGTCGGGGGCCCCGGAGAAACCCGCTACACCCTGATCGTGGGGAGTCGAAGCGGGTTCGGGCAGCATTGGCGGAAGGGGACGGCCTACAGCCTGCACGGCATCTCATACCTGACCGGGAAGAAGCTCTGGCGTCACAACTCGCGCAGCACCGCCTCGAACAGTCGGGACTGCGACGCCTCGGCGGTGGTGGTGGGTTCGAAGGCCGCCATTCCGCTGGAAAACGGTTACTTCACCGTCTTTTCGCCCGATGCTCGGAAGGCTGGCAACGCTCCAGGTCTTCCGGCTCCGAAGATCTACCGTCAGTTCCAGCTTTTCCGGCAGAGCGATCTCTCGCTCTACCGTAGCGAGCTGTGCTGTGAGTCCTCGCCGACCATGGTGGGTAGTCAGGCTTACGTCGCGGCCGGGGTGGGCCGGGTTTACCGGTGTGGACTTGGCATTTTCGGTCGAGCCAGCGCGAAGCTGGACATCGGGGGTGACCTCAACGGGACGATGCCGCTGACCAACGACCATCATTTGCTTCTCGGCATCGAGAAACAATTCATTCCGGGTCAGGGTGGAGTGGTGAAGTTTTCCACCACGGGCGAGGTCAAGTGGTTTCACCCCCTCCCTGACCGGAAGTGGTACACTTGGAACGGCGGGCTGGTGGGAAGCCCGGCGGTGAACCATCGCTACCAATCCGAAGTATCCAAGGACCTCGCTTGTTTTGTCGGGATCGATGGGATGCTCACCCTGATCAATCACAAGAAGCTGCAACCCGGGGTGACCCATCCCGGTCCGAGGCGGCAAAGGCAATTTCCGGCTCCCCTCGTTCTCGACCGGGTCAAGCTGCCCCAGGGGTCGATTTCCACGCCCCTGTTCGTAGGGGACAAGATCGTGGTGGGATACGACAACGGGATGGACCTCTACGGGGTCACCTTGACTGGCAAGCTCGTGCGGCTTGATCGGCTGTCCGGTCCCATGTTTGACGCCACTCCGGTGGTGTGGGATGGGCGAGTTTATGCCGGTTCCAAGGATGGGTTTCTCTACTGCCTTGGCGATTGATTCCCGGCCTGTCATCAGGGATGGGAGATCCTCAATCTGTCGGCCTACAAGATCCTGCCTCTTCGATTGCTGGTCATTTTTCCTTTTTATCTCCTGCGGTCCCGGGAGGAGGCGCAGACCGGGGAGAATAGTGGGGTGTCTTGTTGAGCCCGGCTGGGCTAAACTTGGCGGTGACTTTAGCCGCTTCCTGTGAAAGGTTGACCGAGTGAATCGACCGTCCATTTGCGGCTTTTTGGCCCTTGTTCTCGTGATGAGTTTTCCGGCGCGGGCTGCCGAGGGGCAGGATGGCTCGACTGTCCCCTGTCGGATTGTGGTGGTGGACCGCGAAAACGGCTGGCCGGTTCCCCAAGTAGAGCTGACTACCACCCATCAAGTCCGATTTGTCACTGACAATGCC
>JALQTQ010000088.1 GCA_023263995.1 Akkermansiaceae bacterium
GGACTTCGTCCTTGAGATCGATCTGATAAGACAACTGGCCGGTCAGCGGACTCCGAGCCACATCGATGGCCCCGGGGACCTCGTTGACGACATCCTCGATCAGGGAGGAAAACTCCTCCAGACCATCGAGTTCGGGGCCGGTCAACTTGATCGCCACCGCTGAAGTGACGCCTGACAGCAGTTCGGACACGCGCATATCGATGGGCTGGGTGAAGCCGCTGATCACGCCCGGGTAGCGGGCGAGGATTTCCCGGATTTTTCCCTCCAGGACCTTGGGGTCGGGATCGGGCCACTCCGCGCGGGGCTTGGTTTCAAGGAAGACATCGGTTTCATTGAGCGACATCGGGTCGAGGCGCAACTCATCTGATCCGGTGCGATTGAAGACCCCGGTGATCTCGGGAAGGGCCATCAATTCCCGGGAGATCTGGTCATCGATCGCCAATGATTTTTCGAGGGAAATGGAAGGAATCTTCTCGAATTGCAGGACGATCGTTCCCTCTTTGAGTTGGGGGAGGAATTCGCGTCCGGTGCGGCTGCCCACCCAGAGGCTGAGAGCAAGCAGAACGACCGCTAGGGTGGCGATCAGTCCACGGCGTCTCAGGCAAAAGTCCAGGACAGGGCGGTAGAGAAAGAGGAGGCCGCGGGCCACCGGGCTTTCTTTTCCTTCCCGGGATCTCATGAGAAAAGTGGAGAGGACGGGAATGATGGTCAAGCTGAGGACGAGCGAGACGATGAGAGAGATGGCGATGGTGGTCGCAAGGGGGGCGAAGAGCTTGCCCTCGATGCCGGTCAGGCTGAGGACAGGGGCGAGGGAAACGATGATGATGATCACGCCGGAGACGATGGGCTTGGCCATCTCGGCGGCGGCGTGTCGCAGCACCGTGATGCGGTCGTGGCCGCCGCGTGCTTGCAGTTCGGTCTGGATGTTTTCCACCATCACGACCGACGAGTCGACGAGAATGCCGATGGCGACCGCGATGCCGCCGAGGGACATCAGGTTGGCGGTCAGTCCGATGCGGTCCATGACAAAGAAGGCCCCGAGAACGGTAAGGGGGAGAATCAGTCCGGCGGTGATGGCACTGCGGAGATCGAAGAGGAAGAGAGCGAGCACGATGAGAACCAGGATGATCGCTTGCAGGAGGGCGCTATTCACGGTCGAGGCGGCGGTCTCGATGAGACCGGAGCGGTCGTAGAAAGGGCGGATGACCACCCCGGCAGGGAGAGTTTCCTTGATTTCCTCGAGGCGTTGCTTGGCGGCGTTGACCGTTTCGCGGCTGTTGGCACCGCGGCGGGCCAGCACGATGCCTTGAATGGCCTCGCCCTTGCCGTTGGCGGTCACTCCGCCGTATCGTGGAAGGCGTCCGATACTGACGTCGGCGACATCGAGAACGCGGACGGGGTGGCCGTCGCGGGAAGCCACGGTGAGTTGGGAGACGTCGTTTTCATTGGTGAGTCGGGCATTGGTGGTCAGGAGGAGGACCTGGTCATCCTTGATGATGTTGCCGCCACCGGCGTTGGCGTTGTTGCGTTCGATGGTCTCGACGACGTCCCGGTAGGTCAGACCATATGTCCGGAGGGCGTCGGGGCGAGGCTCCACTAGCACGCTACGGACGTCGCCGCCAAGGGCGTTGACATCGGCCACCCCGGGCAGGGAGAGCAGGCGGGGGCGGATTTGCCAGTCGAGGATGCCGCGCAGTTCCTTCCGGCTGCGGCCTTCTCCTTCCACGAGGAACATGTAGACCTCACTGAGTGGAGTGGTGACCGGCCCGAGACCGCCTTCCACGCCCTCCGGGAGGTCGGCAAGGACTTGGGTGATGCGTTGATTGACCTGCTGGCGGGCCCAGTCGATATCGGTGTCGTCGGTGAAGTCGGTGGTGATCACGCAGAGACCGTATTTGGTCATCGAGCGCAGGACTGTTTGGTTGGGGATCCCGCGGATTTCGATTTCGAGGGCGCGGGTCACGCGCTGTTCCACTTCTTCGGGCGTCATTCCCGGGGCTTTTACAATCACTTGGACCTGAGTGGTGGTGATGTCGGGAAAGGCGTCGATGGGCAGGTTTTGAAAGGCGCGCCAGCCGAGGACACAGAGGAGCGCGGCGAGGACAACGACGAGGAGGCGGCTGGAGAGGGCAGCCAGAACGAGCTTGGAAAACATGAGCTAAGAAGATTGGCGATTACTGATTGGTGGCGTCTTCCCAAGCGGCGAGAAGGAGGTTGGCTCCAGTGCCGACGACCTGCGCGTCGGCGGGCAGCTCCGAGGTGATTTCGGCGAGGGTTTGTGAGGTGCGGCCCAGCGAGACCGCGATCGGTTGGAATTGCTTGTTTCCCTGAGAAAGGAAGAGGTGCGGAGTGCCTGCGATGGTGACCAAGGCGGTGCGGGGGACCGCAGGGGCGGCCTTGAGATCAGAGTCGAAGAGATGGACCTGAACCGGGGTGCCAACAATCCAGGAGCCCTCCGCTTGGTCGAAGCGGGCAAAGGCCTGCACGGTCAGAGCCTGTGGATTGAGCGTCGATTCCAGTCGCTCCACCGTGGCACTTTGCTTACGGTGCTCGCCCACCACGGTATGAAATTCGACGGAATCGCCAGTCTGGAGAAAGGAGGCGGCCTTGAGGGGGACTTGGATTTCGATCAGGAGGGAGGTGAGGTCGGCCACTTCGAAGAGTTCTGAATTGAGCTCCACGGCATCGCCGGCGTAGGCCGACTTTTGGATGATTGTTCCTGTGATGGGAGACGTCAGGGTGATTTCGGTCAGGTCGGGGAGGCTATCGCCGTCGCGCAGGGCTTCGAGGTCGGTCTGGCTGCGGGCAAAGAGGGCCTTTTGGAGGGCCGCAGTCTGCTGGGCCTTCGCTTCTTGGTAGGCGGCGCGGGCGGTGAGGAAATCATCCTCGGTGGTCAGTTGTTGCGGTCTCAACTCGCGTTCCCGTTCGTAGATTTGTCGGGCGGAAGCCAGTTTGCTGTCGGCTTCCACCCAGCGGGTGAGGGCCTCGGCGACCTCGCGGCTTTTGAGGACCGCGAGGGGCTGTCCGGCCTCGACGGTTTGGCCGGCTTGGACGAGATCGCGGGCGATCTGTCCGGAAAAGAAAGTGGCAACCGAGCGGGTCCGGGCGGGGTCGAGTCCGACGTGCGCGGTGGCGGTGACCGGGTCGGCGACTCGCTGGGGCGTGACCGGGCTGGCGGTGATCCCGAGCGCCCCGACGGTTCTCTCGTCGAGAGTGATGGCGGGGAGGGGCTCGCCCCGGAGGGGAGTTTGGAAGACTAGGACGAGGAGGAGAGAAAAGTGGGTTTTCATAATGGAAGAAAGGTTGGTGTTAATGATTAGAGGGTTTGGTGGGTCAGAGCCTGCACTTGTACCGCTTGCAGGTGGTAGTCGCGGCGAGCCTCAAGCCATTGGTTTCGGATATTTTGGTATTGTTGCTGGGCTGCGAGGTATTCCAGGGCGGTGATCTTGCCGGCACGGAAGGATTCCTCGGCACTTTCGAAAAGCTCGAGGGCTGATGGGAGAAGGTCGGTCTGGATGAGCCGGGCATTCCGGTGGGCGGATTCAAGACCGGTCCAAGCTTGGGTGAATTGGTTGCTGAGTGCGCGCTCCGTGGCGGCCATTTCAGTCTGGGTCTTTTCGGCCAGAGCGGTCATTTCCTTGATGGCATCTTCCTGTTTGTCGAAGACCGGGATGGGAATGGAAAATGAAACAAGGCCCGAAAGTTCATCCGAGGCGCTGGCATGGCGGACACCGCCACCGAAGGTGATATTGTTGAGCTTGTTGGCCTTGGCGAGGGCGACCAGTGCCTCGGATTCCGAGACGCGGGCCAGCGCGAGCATGAGATTAGGATGTCTCGCGAGGCCGCTTTCTTGGACCTGACGGGAAGGAAGGTTTGCCGGCGGGGAGGCGAGGCGCAGGTCGTTGACCGCCGTGGTCCGGAAATCACCCCACTGCGCCGAAAGAGCCTGCGAGGCCTGTTCGCTGGCCTTGTGGGCCAGGTTGAGGGCGAGTTTGCTTTTTTGCACTTCGAGTCTGGCCTGTTGGGCGGAACCGATGGTCACCCGGCCAGCTTCAAGCAGGCTGGTGACGAGGCGGGCTGTCTTCTCGGAGCGGGCTAGGGCGGCTTCGTGGAAAAGGACGTTTTCGCGGGCAGCGACCGCTTGAAAGTAGAGTTGGCCAGTTTGGGTGATGACATCACGGCGGCGGATGGCGTATTCGGCGTCCATGACCTCGCCGGCGCGGCGGGCGGCCTCGGTGCGGGCCTGTCGTTTCCCGCCCCGCTCGATCACCTGAGTGATGAGGCTATTGAGGACAGAGGCACTTAATCCGGCGAGGTCCCCGGTTCCGAAGAAGTCCTCGTCGTCCATATTGAGAACGGGGTTGGGGATGCGGCTGGCGTGAAGGATGCGGGCATCGGCGGCCCGACGATCCATGGAGTAGGTGGTCAGGGAGGGATGGTGGGTCACCGCAAGGGCACAAGCGGCTTTGAGGGAAAGGTTGGCCGGGGTGGAGCCCCGAGTGAGGAGAGGTTTTTTTGGGGGGATGGGCTTTTCGGCAGCATTCTGGCCGCAGCTCGTGAAGATCAGCCCGAGAGCGGGCAGGAGGAAGAGATGAGTCGAAAGAATATTCATGGTATGGGTTCGGGAAATAGCTGATGAGACAAGGTTTCCCATAGCGGGAAGGGCGCGACATCAGGGCGCGCCGGAGCAAGGCGGTAACAAGCACAAAGCCCATGAAACCGGCGGTGGCCGGCATGGGCGTGCGGGAAGATCAGAGTAGGAAGGAGTGGTGGCGCAAGTAGACGCGCGACTCTGAATGTAGAAGATGCCCCGGATTTGGCGGCCCGCGGCTCAGCGTGGTCCACCGGGACCTGGGCTCCGAGAGATGACACTCCGAGACGGAGGAATAAGGTAGGCTCTGCAGGCCAAGGTAAGAGAGCGACTCTGCGGTATTTTCAAAATTCTTGGAACAAGCATCCTCGCAACGACAGGGGAGCTCGGGTGCCAGGTCGGGGTCGATCGAACAAACCGGTGAGACCGGTTGCTCCGGGCCAGCGGAGTCTCCAAACAAGTGCTCCCATTGGCAGGAGCAACTGGGGGTCACGAACCAGACGCCAAAGATCACCAGCAACACCACGGCGTGGAAGCGGGAGATCAATGATTCGCTGAAAGGGGTCAATGACACGGTCAGTTCGGAAGGATCGACGCTGAGAATACGCCCCCAGTCCGGGAGGGTATTTCAAGAGATTTCGCCAAGGCCTGAATGAAATGACCCGTTGTTTCCGGAACTCCCCCTCGAACACCGAGAGGTGTGAGACGAACTCCCCTGCAAAAGGGTCAAGCAAGATTTGAGGGCTGACGCCTTTTAGATCCGCCGCCGACGCAGGAGGGGGAGAAGGCCCACGGAGATGAGGGCCAAGGCAGAGGGTTCAGGAACGGCGACGCCATAGATTTCAACTTCACGCAGGGAAAGGACGTCGGTCCCGGTTGCTCCGTTGTTGGTGCCTCCGATCAATTCAATCCGCACGCGGTCACCGCTCCCAATGAAGGCCCCGGCGTCTTCCTGGATGCTGAAGATGGAGCCGGCGTTGCCCGAATCGGTGAAGTAGTCTTCCCCCCAGATCTCATTGTCGCCGTTGAAAATCGAAACCCGGAAGTTGCTCAGCCGGTCTTGACAGCAATCTCCGCGGTTGTAGATCGCAATTTCATTGATGTTGGAAAGCTGAGGAAGAGCGGTTTCCCAGAAAACAGCTCCGCCCGCTCCCGGATTGGTGTGGGTCGTTGATCCCGCACCAAAAGCAGTGGCGAAGATTCCATCGACGGCCTTGCTGGCATCCGGGTTGGCGGTGTTGATCAGAGTGGAGGACTGGGTGGCCGCGCTCCCGAGAGCCAAGTTGGCGTAACTGAACAAGGAGGATCCGAGGACATCGACCTCGGCCAAGGAAATGGCGTTGAAGCCGCCATCGAGACTGTCGGCATTTCGCTGCACGCGGACATACTGCGCGGTCACAGTGAGATTAGAAAAAACCACGTTTGCTCCGGCAGCGTCGGCTTGGTTTCCGGAGTCATAAACCGTGGTGGTGAAACCGGAATCGTTGCTGGCCAGCACCGAGTAGTTGGAGAGGCGGCTCCCGCAGCAATCGGTCCTGTTGTGGAGGGTGATGTCGGTGATGCTTCGAGGAGCGCCGAGGTCGACCTGCCACCAGCCGTTGGATTCACCGTTGTCAGTGTGGGTGACCGATCCGCCAGGGTAGGATCCGTTGTAGTTGCCGTCGATGGCACGCGAAGCCACGCCGCCGGCCTGCACGGTTGACTGGCTGGCGGTTGCTCCGCCGACTTGCGTCCAGTTGACGGCTTTGTTTTGAACATAGCTGTTGGTGACAATGGCACCAGACGCCGTGGCCAGGGGGAAGACTGTTACCGGGATGAGAGCTGTCAGTTTCATGAGTGTTTTGGCGATTCGTTACTTTCAGAAAAAGGGCGTGGGTTGGGCAAGTGTTTTTTCGGGGACGGGTTGGGATGATGCTATTCTTGCTCGATCCGGAAATAAAGAGAATCGAGGCCGCTGAGACCGAGGGGTTCGAGCGGAAAAGTCACCGTGATCTTGTCTCCATCGTCGGGGATCTCATCGTTTTCGGTGGACAGTCCATCGGCAATGTCAGCATCCCAATTCTCAAGATCAAGGGATAAGGTGGCCACGTACCGGGCTCCGGGGCGCGACGTCCACGTCAGCCTGACCGCTTCAGGGTCGCTCAGGTAGTCGATGGCGGTGATCGTGAAGCCGGCTTTGCCGGGGGAGTCGGTGCCGTAGATTTCCACCTCGCGAAGCGAGAGAACGTCAGTGCCGGTGGCTCCCAAGTTTGTGCCTCCGATCAGTTCGATCCGGACTCGGTCGCCGATCCCGATGAAGCCTCCGTTGTTTTCGTGGATGCTGAAGATCCCGGATGGCACGGCTCCAGGTTCAGTGAAGAAGTCTTGGCCCCAAACTTCGGTGTCACCGTTGAAAATCGAGACCCGGAAGTTGGTCAAACGGTCCTGACAGCAATCGCCACGATTGTAGAGTGAGATTTCGTTGATCCCAATTGGGGAGTCAAAGGTCGTTTCCCAAAAGACGGGCCCAGGGTTGCCCGGGGTCGTGTGGGTGGTGGATCCGGAGCCGAAAGCAGTGGCAAGGTTGCCATCGACGGCCTTGCTGGCATCGGGAATGGCGGTGTTGTTGAGGGTGGAGGATTGGGTGGCGGTGCTCCCGGGGGCCAGATTGCCAAATCCGTAGAGGGCGTTTCCCAAGACCTCGACCTCCGCAAGCGAAATCGCGTTGAAGCCTCCATCGAGGCTGTCGGCATTGCGCTGCACTCGGACGTAGCGGGCAGTCACACCGATCGTGGTGAAAGAAACCGCTTGTCCGCTTCCCACGGCCGCAGGCTGGTTGCCTGAGTCGTAAAGTTGCGTTGCGAATTCAGGGTCATTGCTGGCCAGGACCGAGAAATTGGAAAGCCGGGCGGCACAACAGTCGGAACGGTTGAAGAGTTTGATTTCGGAGATCTCCCGGGGCGCACCAAGATCGACCTGCCACCAGCCGTTGGCCTCGCCATTGTCGGTGTGTGTGACAGAGCCGCCGGGGTAGCTCCCGTTGTAGTTGCCATCGATGGCACGTTCGGGGACCCCGCCGGCCTGCAGGGATGACTGGGTAGCGGTCACGCCATCGGATTGCGTCCAGTTGATGGCAAGATTCTGCACGAAATTATTGGTGACCACCGCGCCGAAGGCACCACCGGCGAAGAAGAGGGAGGTAAGTTGGATCAGAAATCGATTCATGCTATCATTAAACCGTCACGCTGGTCAGCACCGAAGGGCTATCGAAACGATCGGAAAGATGTCAATGAGATTTCGGCTTGCGGTCAGAAAATCGTCTTGATCGCCCTGCCTTGCGGTTCGCCCTTTGGGTGATCATTTCTAGAAGCATGGGCCGGGCTGAGCCTTCGGTTGGAAGGTTGGATCCTCATCGGCGCAGTTCCAGAGGAACCCGACCGCCAGAGTCGGGAGCGATAGGGGCCCTGCACTTCGAAAGGTGGTTCAGGAATAAAACCAGTTCTCGGAGTTAGTTGTCTCACAACGACTGATCTTAGGCGAAGAAGGGAGCGCTGTAGCGCCGACCTCCGATTGTGTTCATGAAGGTAAAAGTAGATTCCCTCGGCCCCTCTTCATCCTGCTTACCCAGTGCCTCCGCCCGGGGGCATTTGGCCAAGATCAGATTCCCGGCCTGTCTGGGGTCTGTGAAATTGGTTTTCCATGATTTCCATGGGAGTGGCCCATCTGGTGTCCGCCGATCTGGTCGCTTATTTTAATTTTGACAGCGCTGACGACCTCGGTGCCAACACCGGGAGTATTGCCACCGACTGGAATCAGTTTGCAAACGTGACACAATCTCCGGGGCGCTTCGGGGCTGGGGCCGGGAATTTCGTCGCCGGAAGCTCTCAAGCTTGGGATGCCGATTTCAGCGTGGGGGTCCTTGAGAGCTTTTCCGTCTCTTTACATGTCAAATCGGAACAGGCGGCCTCCTGGGATGACTTCGTTTCCATCGGCACCGGAAACAATGTCGTTTTCGTCCTTGAACGCAATGGTGCCGAAGGGGGGGCCATTTACAACATTGGGGAACTGGGTGGGGTGGCGAGCAATGCTGTCAGCTACTCTCCGGGGGTTACCGTTTTCGATGTCGATGACGGTGAGTGGCATCATCTTGGGATGACAGTGGGAGATGGGACCATCAGTCTTTACATCGATGGTGAACCCCGTGGCACCTCGGCCTATGAGGGGGCAGGGCCGATCAGCGCCTTCCAAATTGCCTCGCGCTTCGGCCGCCAGTCTGTCTGTCCCTCGCCCTCTGGATCCCCATGAACCCTCCCCGCCAGTCTTGATGGAATAAAGGGCTTTTTCTCATCTCTCCAACCCTAAACCTCGAAAAATCTAGAACCAAAATGATGAATCAAATGACCCCCCTCTCGCTTGGAGTGCTCGTTGTCGGTAGCGCGGTCTCGCTGGCACCCGCTGCCCTCATAGTCCACCATCGACTCGATGACGATGGCACCGGTGGCCTCAGCAACGTCAAATCCGGAAGTGCCACTCACACTTGGAATTCCTCGGCAGGAGCGACTTTGACCACCGGAAAATTCGGTGGTGCGGGACGATTTTTGACCTCCTCGGCGTGGTGGAGTATCTCCGCAACCGGGGCTGACCTTTCCAACTTTACTCTCTCCATGCACGTCAGGGAGAATACCGGCGTTGCCAATTTGCTCAATTGGCAGGATTTCGTCTCCGTCGGAGACGGGAATCTCTCGGTTTTCAAATTCGAGTACAACGGGGCTCATCAGGGAGCTTCGGTTTACACCACCGGAACTCCCGGCGGGGGCACGGCCACCATCGGAGGGGCGAGTGGTCCGAATGTGAATGGCGGTGCCTGGCATCATTTGGCGATGGTTAGCAATGGCATCACCTTGGAACTTTTTGTCGACGGTATCTCGCAGGGATCGGCTGCTTACACGGGATCGGGCCCCATTACGGCCTTGCAGATCGCCGCGCAATTCGGAGGAGGACGCGACCAGAATGTCGATGTCGATGACCTCGCTCTTTATGATCTGGCACTCGCACCTGACCAGGTTGCCTGGCTGACCATCAACGAGGCCACTGCGAACCCCATCCCAAAACCCTTTACCGGGTCCCTTCTCGGGGTCGGAGCCCTTGTCTTCCTTGGGCGGCGACGCAAGTGAGGGCCCGAACCGGCGAAGGACCTTCGCCAGCAGTCACTCCATGAGATGGCCTTCTTTTTCCGGGGCGCGATCATGGTGTGGCTGACGGGAAATCAGGAAGGGTCTGAGGCTTGCCGGAACCCGGCCTTTTCCGCGAGCGAAAAGAAGTCGTCGACCGTTTCGCTGAGAGCGACGAAGGTTCGCTTGACCATGGTGCCGGTCTGCTCGGTGGCGGCCAAGATCTGGCAAGATCCGCGTTGCAGGTCAAAGTGCGGGTCGGGGCAGGGTTCCCACCCGTGGGCGAGGAGGTGGCGGTAAAGTTCATGTCGACCGTGGCCGGCCGGGTGGATCAGGGTAAGGCGGTGGCGGATTTCGGGGGGACGAGGCGGGGACGGCCAACGTCCACGCGAGGAAGGTCCACCGTGCTGCCGTCGGGCAAGGTGTCGGAGGTGGGACTGGAGCCAGCCGAGCAGGGCGAGAAGAACGCGGGCCAGCGGACCGTCGTATTCGGGGTGGAGTCTCCGCACAGGCGCTCCTGGGGATTTTGACAACGATTGGTAGGCTTCCTCGCCGGTGGGGCCGGCGTAGATGAGGTCGCCTCGTTCGATGCCGAGCGCCGTTCCGCGGTAGACGCAGCCCTCCCAGCGGATGCCGTTGTCGGAGAAGCGATGCCGGTGTTTCTGGTAGAGAAGGGCTTCGGCGCGACCGTATCCGATCTGTTGTTTGAGGTATTTCCAGAGAGTGGCCCGGCGATGATGCCAAACGAAGGAGGCGGGGGAGAAGCCGAGGGTGAAGCCGGCGTCGCGCAGTCGCCAGCAGAAGTCGACGTCGTCGCCTGCTGTTTTGAAGATTGGATCGAAGCCGCCGATTTTTGCCCAGGCTGATTGTTTCACTGAAAGGTGGCATCCGGGCAGGTGCTCGGCCGTGGTGTCGTCGAGCATGACATGGGTGGGGGCGCCAGGGGCGGCGGTGGTCAGGGCGAGCGAGAGGGTGTCGGGTGCCGGAGGGAGGTTCGGTCCCCCGATGGCGGCGTGGGAGGTTTCGGCGTAGGTCCGGGCCAGCGAGGAGAGCCACTGGGAGTCGGGGCGGCAGTCGTCGTCGGTGAAGGCGAGCAGGGAGCCGGTGGCGAGTTGGGCTCCGTGGTTGCGTGCTGCCGAGAGGCCCGAGGGCGGGAGGTGACGGATGCGGAGGTCGCTTTGCTGTTCAAGCAAGGCGGCGGTGCCATCGGTCGAGCCGTCATTGACCACGATGATTTCGAAGTCGGGGTAGTCGAGGGCGCGGCAGGCCTTGAGGCAACCCGGGAGGCGGTCGGCTCCGTTGCGGGTGCAGATGATGACCGAGAAGCGGGGCGGGTCGGGCGGCAGGGGCCCGGGCAGGGGAGTCTCGCGGACGGTTCGCAGGGCGGGTTTTTCGGACTCATCCCGTCGGACTAGTCCGAACGACCAGTCTTCCATCGTCCTGCCATTGTTGAACCAATGGTCTGACCAGGCGTAGAGGGTGGCTCCGGCGAGGCCGTGGGTGCAGGCTAGCTGAAGGGCGGCGGGAAGGAGTTCGGCCTGGGCCTTCTCCGAGTTGCGGCCGGTATCGAGCCCGAACTCGGTGAGGAAGACGGGACGGTCGCCGGCGAGATGATGAAGCCGGGAAAGGTAGGCAGCGAGGGTCTCGGGGTCTTCAAGATAGATGTTGAAGGCGGTGAAGTCGGCCGAAGGTGGCTCGAGATACTCGGTGGTGGGGAAGTTCGCATAGGCCACCGGGAGCCCCGGAGCGCAGGCCTGTGCCGAGCGGATGAGCTCGTCGAGTGCTTCGTTGACCTTCCAAGGGGTCATCCAGCGGGCCATGTCTGCTGGAATCTCGTTGGCCACCAGGATCGCACCGAGAGCCGGGTGGTCGCGGTGGCGAGTGAGCCAGTCGATGAGGTCGTTCTTGGCCTTTTGGTAGAGATGGGGATTTTCGCCAAGGAAATCGCACCCGTGGCCCCAGGCGTGGGTGGCGATGACGAGGAGGTCATTAGCGGCAGCGTGATCGAGGAGGGCGCGGTCGGGAAGGGCGTAGACGCGGATGGAGTCGAAACCGGCCGCCCGGATCCGCGGGAAGTCATCGGCTGGGTGGTGGCCGCAGTTGGGCGGAAAGGGCCCGTAAGTAACGGTGCGCAGGAAATGCGGTCTCCCATCGAGATGGAAGTGCTTGCCGTGGACGGTGAGCCGCATTGCGTGAGCTTGCACCGCGTAGCCGGGAGTCTCCAGAGCGAAAATGCGGGGCGGCTACCAGGCTGCGGGGACACACTGGGGAGTGAGTCGCGGAACGGTTGGGTCGCACTTTTGAAGGCTTCGCCGGTCGGGAGGGGGACCTTTCCCTTTTCGTCCTTTTTTGCCTAAAACCATCGTCTAGGGCACCAGGGTCCGGAAATGGAAGTTCGACGGGAATCAACCTCCCGGAGTCTGAGCCACTCGAAAGAAAAGGCGTGCCTCACCGGGAGCCGGGTTGGGGAAGGTGAAAGTGGTGCTTTCGGTGGTCGACCCAATCCCCTCCGCAACCGTGTTGGCATCGAAGTCGGTCAAATCAGTCGAATAGAAGAGGGTGTATTGGCGATCCGGAACAGAGTCCCAAACAATCGTGATTTCATCAGGGTCGGTGTCCCGGTCGATCGAGATGCTGGTAATCCGGAGCGTGATATCGGACGGAATCGCGGGCTCAGTGGCAAAGCGCACCTCACCCAGTCCATAGCGATCGCCTCCTGCCGTGATCTCCGGATCCGCGGGGGGGAGATAATTGCTGTCGATGCGGAGGGCCACATAGCGAACAGTCGACTGTGAACCGAAGTAGAACGGTTGGGCATAATTCCCGGGGACTTGACCATCCGGGAGGGTCACATCGCTCAAGATCGGATCCATGGTAGCGGTGAAATCCACGTCCTCGGAGTTGAAATCAAAGTCATCCCCTTCCTCTTCCCGATGGAAAATCAGGGAGAAGT
>JALQTQ010000089.1 GCA_023263995.1 Akkermansiaceae bacterium
TGATAAGCTCACCTTTTTTATTTTCTAATCTTTCTAGGAATACGTCAACAACGTCACCTTCATTGATTTCACCGTGAAGAGGTCATTCACCTTCATCACGCCGGTGATCTCGAATTGTTTCAAGGGCTCCGCCTCGGGTCGGGGACCGTATCCCACCACCCTCATCAGGGCCCGCTGCTTCATCGTGACCCAAACACTGACCTCCCGATAGCGACCGGTCTTTTCAGGGTTGGCAACGTGAATGCGCCAGCAATCCTGACCATTGAGTTTTTGACGCCCCACAATCTGGGGATTCTTCCAGTAAAGAAACTTCAAGGCCAGATCCTCATAACTCACGTCGGTCTCGCCGATGGCCTCGTTGATCTTATCCTCCGGGAAGGGACTGACCTCATCACCGCTGATCGCAAACAACTGCTGATCATCCTCATTCAACCGCAAATGAAAACGCTCCGCCCCCCCGTCCAGAGCAAACTGGAGGTTGTTGTCGCGCAAAAAGAGAGTCAGCGGAATGCGCCGGGCACCCTTGCGAATCTGCCCACTTAGGGTCTGCTTGCCCTGCAATGCCGCCACCTGACGAACCGATGACATGATTTCCTCCGCCGTTTGCGCCCTCGCGACAACTGGAGACAACAGGAGAAGGAGGGACGAAAAAACGACCATTGCTTTCATGCTGTTTTTTTAACACTTCAGCGTGGGGACGCGAGTGAAATCTCGTTCATTCCATTTTTTCGAGGGCAGACTCACCGGAAAGGGCGGCGTGGCGAGGGTTTCGGCGGAATTTTTATGATTTTCCCGACTTGGGACTTGCCCAAAGTGTCCTCCATCACCTTGCATCAGGCTTAGCACACACCCAATCCTTCATGAGTCTACGCTCCCAGCTTTCCGAGATCCTGGCTGAAATTCTTCCAGCAAACCCTCGCCAGTCGATCAAGGGAACCGAGCTGATTCGATTGTTACGCATGAAGCTCGACGGGGATTATTCCGATGCCTCCTTGCGATATCATTTCTCGGTCATGTCCTGCGACCCCACTTCACCCATTGCCAAGGTCGAAAAGGGTCAGGGCTATTACAAGCGGGGAGCCTCCATGCCGGCCCTTTCGGGAGCCCAGCAGTTGGTGAGCCTGGGCCAGGGGCGGCTCGAAGGACTCGACAACCACTCGGCAATCGACCAAGCACTGCTCCGACTGGCCAAGTTTCGCGCGGTGGTCCGGAAATATGCTGAGACCCGCAGCAACTTCACCTTTGAATTCCGCGAATCGCTGGACACCAAGTCCCCGCTGGGCAACCTCTGGAAGTTTCCTGAGATGGTGCTCGTTGATTGGGAGCACGGGACCTTTGAGGATGACGGGCTCGAACTTGATCCCGCTCATCTGGCTCTCAAACAAACCTTGGGGCTACCTCCCTACCGCCTTTCGTCAATCCGCATGCGGGTTGAAACCAACTACGACTGCTTTCGGGAAGACCTCTTTCAGACAATGAGCAGCTCGCTCTGGGCAAACGAAGGCATCTTGTATCTGGCGGGAAGCATTGATGATGAATCCCTCGGCGACCAAGTTCGCGCCCTCGCCACCGAACTGGGAATCGGGGTGGTCAGCTTTGGCCTTTCCCTTCAGGAAATCGACAACCTTCCCCACCCTGATCGCATCGAGAATGCGATGGATCGGGAGACTGAAGCACTCATGGGCATGCTCCGGATCGAGAAGCTCAACCCGCCCAAACGCCGTTCCCATTGCGGCTGGGAAGCGCTGCAAGCCCTCCGAATCGATCACCCGGAAATGAATCAACTTCTCGCCTGGCTTGGCGGGTCGCTCGAAAGCGGAAAAGTCCGCCCATTCCAACCCGGCAAACCCGCAAGCTGAGGATCTTCTCCCCGCGCTGAGATCTCAAGGATCATCCGCCCTTCTCTGGCCGTTCATCCTTCAGATCTCACTGTTCAGATCTCGAAGGTCGTCTCCCTGCTTCACTTCAGGCTGGATATCGATGGGCGAACTCCCGGGCTTTTTGGTGATGCTTTCGATGCTTTCGTCTTCTCCCTGCACCGGCACGACATTGATGTCCACCTGCACGGGCACAGCCCGCAGCCCCTCAATGATTTTCTGCAATTGCGCAATCGAGGCTTCGGCGAGGGCGGGCGGGCGCCCCAAGCTGGCCCCGATCATTTCCAACCCCTCGTTGAACTGGCTCATCTGCGCCACCACCCGCGCCACCGGGTCGTTGCCGCCAGACCCACCCAAAAGTTTCTGCTTCCGGAAGTCCTTCTTGATCTGCTCCCAACGCGCCGCCTCCTCGTCGCTCAGGGCATCTTCCATTTCCTTGAACTTGAGGAGATTTGCCTCGGCCCCGGTGGTCAGGGTCTGCGACTCATTTTCGTAGTGGTCGAAAATCAGGCCCTCAACCTCTTTCATCGTCATCAGGGGCAACACCTTTTCCGCAATGCGGTTCATGTTGCGGTAGGACCCCTGTAATTTGAAGGCGGGCTCGACCCGGTAAGCGTCCTCCTGCGCAGCGCTTCGGATATACTCCAGGTTGACTCGCAGAATGGAATCACGCACCCGAAGCAGACGCCTCAAGGTCTGCGCGAATTCTTCGATTTCGGCCGGGGTGTAGTTGCCCTCGAAGTCGATCCCCTCGGCGCTGCCCGTTTCCGCCACCGCGAGGGCGGCGTAGACATCCTTTTGGCTCTTGCTCGCCAGTTTGCTCAGGATGCTGTTCGAAGTCAGGCAGTTCTCGACAAAACTCACTTTGAAGGCTTCTTCGTGATCTCCGAGAATGTCCCCCAAATTGTAGGTATCCGCCCGGTTGGCCAACATGTCGGGGATCTGGAACTTGCCGCCCGACTCGGTGTAAGGGTTGCCCGCCATCACCACCGCCACTTTCTTGCCGCGCAAGTCGTAGGTCTTGGCACGCCCTTGGTAGACACCCTCGATCTTCCGCTGGCCGTCGCAAAGACTGATAAATTTTTGCAGGAATTCCGGGTGGGTGTGCTGAATGTCATCAAGGTAGATCATGACATTGTCCCCCATCTCTAGAGCGAGGTTGAGTTTCTCCACCTCCTCGGCTGCCGAGGCGTTGGGGGCATCAGCCGGATCGAGCGAAGTCACACTGTGCCCCAGAGCCGGGCCGTTGATTTTCATGAAGGTCAGGCCCAAACGATTCCCGATGTATTCCATCAGGGTTGTCTTTCCGTAACCCGGTGGCGAAATCAGGAGCAGCAAACCCATGCGATCGGTCCGGGTGTCGCTGCCTGCGGTTCCCATCTGCTTGGCCAGATTGTCACCCACCATCGGAAGGTAAACTTCGTTGATCAGACGGTTCCGCACGAAAGCCGACATGACCCGCGGCTTGAATTCCTCGAGCCGCATCTTTTCTCGTTTGGCCTCCACCAAGGCCTGCTTCTTTTCGTGGTAAGCCAAGAAGGTCGGCACTTGGTGACGGGCAAACGACGACAAGCGCTCGTTGAATTCATGATAATCCAGTTCCATCCCACCCCCGTCGATCCGGGAATGGTTGCCCTTCAGGCCCTCGATCACCACCGTCATCTTCAGATCCCGGACCTGGGTTGGAGAAGGCTCCCCGAGCAGGAAATGCACCGCCGCTTCCTCGTCGCCCAAGTAATCAAGAAGAACCTCGTACTTACTGGGAACATGATCACCCAGCGCCGCCAGAGTCTCGCTCAAATCATGACCGCGTCTGAATTTCTTGAGAAGGGAATGGGCCCGGGCGGAGAGGACGAAATTTCGGCCCCGGGCGAGTTCCTCGGCCAGATAGCGATGCCCAGCCCCGTCTGCGGGCTCGCCCATCGCCTGGCGTAATTCCTCGAGATACCGCGATGGGACTTGGGCCTCGCCTTCCCGCTTGCCACTGGCTTCCAGCTTGATCGCGAGACGTTCCTTGACCACCCCGCCGTCCCACGAAAGCCAGAAAAGAAGAGCTGCCGCCCGTATCTTCGGCGAGAAGCGTAGCAACCCGGCCCCGTCCGCGATCGGTTGCAGAGCCTCGACAATGAGGGCGGCATCCCAGTCATGCACCCCTTTCAGGTAGCCCTCCTGATAGCGAGGTTGCATGAACTTCTGCACGGCCTCGAGAAGCGAGGTCTCCCCGGTCTCCTCGAGCAACGGGGACCCGCCCTCTTCCCCGCTCCGCAAAAACTGGTAGGCCAACCACTCGGCCCGATACACCTTGTCAGTTTCCGAAACCATCTCCTGGTCCCAAACCTCTTCCGTCGCGAGAAAATCCGGATCAGTCACCGGTTCGAAGAAGTTGGTCCCACTCAGGTGATAGGACATCACCCCCTCGCGCGGGACGATGCTGAGCTCAAGGTCCTGCTCGTTGACCGAGAACCGATGCTTTCCCAGCCGAATGACCGCTTCCCCATCGACAAAAAGCTCCTTTCGGTCCTTCAAGGCCCGCACCGCATCATCGCGAGTGAGATTGAGCCGGGTCTGCAAATCGTCCGCCTTGACCGCATCTCCAAGTCCGGTGAGCTCACGAATGATATCGCGCACCTTCTCGATCATGAGATCGCTCGCAAAATAGCCATTGATCTCATTGATTTCGGAAAATCCTTCGAGGCGGTTCTTGATTCCCGAAAGAATGCGCCCGGCCGATTTCATCAACCGATTGCTTCGACGATTTCGCTTCTCCAGCAGCGACTGCTTACGGCTTTCAAAAGCTTCGTAAATCTCCTCTCGCCTGCCCGAAAGCTCATCGACGTAATCGTCAAACTCCACGAAACGCCCCTCCAGTTCCTCAAGCTGAACCATCACCTTGGTCAGGTATTCGTCACACTTGGCGGGTGTGTCGCAGAGATCGAGAAAGTTGACCACGGCCTGACCCAGCAACTTCATCTGGGCCCCGAACTGGGCCTGACCCTCCCCCTTGGCCAGTTCGAGCCGTTTGTTTTTCAAGGCGGAGCGAACTCCATTCAATTTGGCATAAATGGCCGAAACCCCATCGATGATCGCCGTGGTCTGAGTGGCATCTTCGATTTTCAGGTTGCCCACGATCTCAATGAGCATCTCCAACTCGTCACCGGCCCGGTCCAACCCCTCCGCCACTCCGTCGGCTTCCACCACCTTCAGCAAGGTCGGCACCCGGGCTTCCTGTTCGGCCACCGCCTTGCGGTATGGTTCAAGTGCCTCCTCCCGGAGTAGAAATTCCACGGTCTTCGCCGCCGTCTTCTCTCCGACCTCGATGAGATCATTCTCAAGGGAATCGACCAGCCCGAGATCAACATAGCGAAGATCCCTCAAGCCAACCACGTCCCCGCGCACCCTGCGCAGTTCCGAGAGATGATGGACAAAGCCGAAGATCTCATCGGCCGGGGAATGCCGGATCGCGCGCACAAGAGAATCCGCAGCTTGCCGCACGATCGCCGTCCGCTCGGCAGTGGAACGACGGAGACTCTGAACCTTTTCAAACTCATCGATGGCCGCAGTCGCGGCCCCCCGGATGACCTGAAGAGGCTCCACCAGATTTCCTGCCTCCTTCTGTCCGAGCCAAAAGTAGGAATCAATGACCTCACCGGATTTCTTGGAAAGATCAAAGTAAAGGTCGGCATAAGAATCGTCCTTGCGCAGCAGGGTTAGCACTTCCCGACACTCCGACATTCCCCGTACGAGTTCGGCGTTCCCAATCTTGAAAAGAAGGGAATCGCTGCTTGCCGCCTGCTTCGCGGCAATCTCATCACTCAAGTACGAAGTCTGCCAAATCTGAAGGGCATGATGTTTCGAGGCCTCGTCCTCGGACCGGAAAAGCACCATCCGCCCATCCGGAAAGATGGAATACCCGCTACAAATCACCGGGGTCTCCACCGACTGGGAGATCACATTGTAAGACAACAGGACGTAGTCTCCGGCGAGCCGATTGTAGAAGACAAAGAGAGTGTCCTCGCCGTTCGCACTCACCACTCGACGCTCGAAGCGCATGTCGGTCAAGTTGGTCTCAAAGACCTTCGACTCGCCGGTCAAAAGCAGGTATCCGTTGGAAAAAATGAGACCTTGCTCGTCGGGCAGGAGAACACAAGAATGGCCGATGGCATCGATGCGATGGACGGTCTGCGTCTTCTCGTTGAAAACGAGGTAGCGGTGCAGTTCCTCCCGATAGGGCAAGATCTTCAGCAAAATGAGTGGTCCGACGGTGGCGTAGAGGATCTCGGCGTCATCGAGCGTCTGGTCAACCTCGGTCACCGGTTCCTCGTAAATCCCCGCACCCGACGAAGTGTTGTCCTCGATCTTGATGGTGAGATCGCCTCCCACCGTTTCCACAAAGACCCGGTCTTCGATCGAAATGTGGGGATGCTCACCGGCCCGCTGCATGTCGCGGTGGGCTCGCTTCCATTCAAACTCCTGCTGCGGAGGAAAGCGATATTCGTGGTCGAAGCGATTCCCAATGTAGGACAGGGAGCCATCACCGCTGCGAAGCCACTTGAAGGTTTTGAGGTCGGTGATGGCCTTGCCGATCCGCATCGCCATGAAAAGGTGCGGCCCGATGACCATGAACTTCACGAAGACAGCCTCGCGGTAGTAGCGGTAAAGGTATTTGAAATCGTCCAGAAAAGAAGGATCCGACAGGACCTCATCCACGGGCAGTTGGGAGAAGGTATGCGACTCGGGTTCGAAATCGTAAGCGGCGAAGACGTCCTCGATGGAGGTGGTGGCCTTCAGACCGAACTGAATGTTGTAGCCAAAAAGGAAGCGATTGTGCCCGATGGCCACAAGGTCACGGGGGACGCAGTTGTGTTCGGTGGTGACCCTTTCAGTGGCCACCAATTCGGTCTCTACCGCACCAAAGACTTCATGGCGCTTCTCATTCAGCGCGGTGAGCCGTGCCTGAAGATCAGCCCCGCCCTTCTCAAGCCGGGCGCGGATGACCTCGTAGGCACCACCTTCGAGTTGCTCTTTGACCTCAGCCATCAGCTTAAAAAGCAACCACGAAGTTCACGCAACCGAGTCTTGTGAGCAATTTGCATCTGCCAGGTTTGGGTTTCTTTTGTGAGCTTGGTGGTTGTCACCATTCGTTAGCCGAGCTTCTTCAGCAGGTCGGTTGCCTTCAGATCCCCGAGACCGAACCTTTCGGCGGCCCCGAGCATGCCGACCAACTTTTGGCGTTGCTCGCCTTTTGCGGTCCCGGCGAGCTTGCCGAGCAACGCGGCCACGCTGAGGTTTTTCAGATCCTCGGTCTTGACCCCGAAATCGTCGATCCAAGTTGCCAACTGGCTCTTGAAGTAGTCGGGATCTCCATTGAAGAAGGTCTCCTTGACATCCTCCAGCACCTCGCTGTTGGCGACCGTGCGGTCGACCACCTTGCCGTTGGTGATGGCTCGGGTGATGCGGTCGAAGAACTCGGTCTCGCCCCCGACGATGTCGATCCTCGCGGACTTGAGGGCTTCCCCCACGACCACGGCCTGCTGCTCCGCGATCTGGCGTTGCACGTCGATTGCGGCAAGCTCGATGGCTTTTTCCTTCTCGAGCTCCAACTTGAACTCTTCGTGTTCCTGGCCCGCTTCCTCGAAGAGCTTCATTGCGGCGGCCTTTTGCTCGATCGCCTTGGCATCGGCCTCGCCCTTGGCACGCAGAACCTCGGCCTCGCCCAGACCGGCAGCCGACGATTCCTTGACCACCGCCTCGGCAATCATCTTCTTGGCGACGGCTTCTTTCTCGGAGGCACTCTGCTCGGCCTCGGCTTGGATAATCCGTTCCTCGGCGCGCAGTTCGGCAGCCGACTTCGCAGCCTCGGCCTCTTTGAGAACGGTGTAGGCCTTCTCGTCAGCTTGCAATTGCGCCGCTTCTTTGCGTGCCTCGGCTTCCTTGATCTTCTGAATCAGAGCCTCCTGGGCATCGGCTTCGGCCCGGGTCACGGTGACCTGCTTGTAGCGATCGGCGGTGGCAAACTCCTCGGTGTCCTTGATCCGCTGCTGCTCTTCGACCACACCTTTTTCCACTGCCACCCGCTCGCGGATCACTTCTTGGATGGCCTTTTTCTCGATCTCAACCGCCTTTTCGGCCTCGATGGCCTTCAGTTCCGTCACGCGCTTGCGCTCGATTTCCTCGAGCATTCGCTCACGCTCCACCCGCTCCAGCTCAACTCCGTCGGTGCGTTCCTTGTTACGCTGGGCCACGAGGACCTGCCGTTGCTTGTTCTCTTCGGCAATCTGAATTTCCTCCTCAGCCGCGATCCGGGCACGCTCGGCCTTTTGCCGTTCTTCTTCCTTGATTTTCAGAGCTTCGGCTTCCTCGCGGAATTGCACCGATTCAACTTCCCGCTTTTGTTTTGCCTCCGTCTCTTTGAGCTGTCGCTCGAGTTCAAGAATAGCCTCGCGGGCCTCGACGTCCTGCTGCTTGATGACCTTCTCCTTATCCCGCTGGATGTTGTTGGCGAGCTTGGCTTGGTCCGCAGTCAACTCGGTGATTTTCTTGATACCCTCCGCATCAAGAATGTTGTTGGGATCCAACATCGAGAGTGGGGTTTGCTCAAGAAAATCGATCGCGGCATCGTCAAGAACAAAGCCGTTGAGGTCGGTCCCGATCACCTTGAGAATCTCGTCGCGGAAGGTGTCGCGGTCCTCGTAAAGCGCAATGAAATCAAATCTTTTACCCACCGTCTTGAGGGCTTCCGAAAACTTGGCGTCAAAGAGCACGCAGAGTTCCTCTTGCGAGGAAGCTCGATCACACCCGATCGCTTCGGCCACCCGGAGGACATCATCGGCCGCGTTGTTCACCCGTACAAAAAACACCACCTTGATGTCGGCCCGCAGGTTGTCTTTGCAGATCAGGCCGTTTTTCCCGGTCCGGTCGATTTCGATGCGCTTGAGCGAGATATCCATCAGGTCAGCCCGATGAGCGATGGGCACGATGATGCCGCCGTTGAAGTAGACCTTGGTGCCTCCCCAACCGGTGCGGACAAGAGCCGTTCCCTTTTCCACCTTGCGGTAAAAAGTCAGCAGGACAAAGACCGCCGCCACCACCAGGCCAAAGAGGGCGACCACCCCGAAGGTCCCGAGCGCGCCGAGATTCAAGGCCAAGAAGGACATCATCGTTTCAATAATTTTCATGATTCGTTAGATTGGGATTTGAGAGGTTTGATGATGTATTTTCGGATCGAATCGTCGTAACCAATGACGAGAATTTCCTCGCCCCGCTCCATGGGCTTTTCCCCATCGGCGAGACGGCAATTGAGGAGAGCCGGCGACCCTTTGGGACGGGGCACCTCGCACTGTCCGAAATCGCGGTCGAGAATCCGACTCTTGACCGTGCCGGTCGATCCGACCAGGGGCTCTTGATGTTCCTTGTCATTTTTGATGGAACGGAAGACCGGCCGTAAGGGCTGAGTCACGAGCTTCACCAAAATGACGCTCAGGATGAAATTTCCCGCCAACAACCCGAAGGCGACCAATCCGCTTTGGCCCGGGTTGAGGTAATAGTTGCTGGCGATGGCAATGAGCCACATCAAAAGGGCCAACACACTCAAGACCATCATCACCGGGACATCCTGGGCATTGACCGCCCGCAGGAGGAATCCCAAGACTCCGTCGACTCCTTCCACCTCACCGCCATCGATCTCGGTGTCGAAGGAATCAAGATTGAAGACCCCGAGCAGGCTCACCATCCAGAAAAGGAACACCAATCCCAGCAGCAGCGTCAGCGGCAGATTGTGGCTCAAGAGGGCTTGGTCCCAGATTTCCTTCACGGTGCAGAGAAAAACAGAGCCGACAAAACGGCTCCATTACAATTGGTTCTTAAAATTGGAGGGACTCAGAGGAATGAAGTGAAAGCAGCCACCGTCTTCTCGTTGAGATGATCCACCATCGCCACCGTTAGCGCCACCATGGCATGGTAGTCGTCGGCGCAAATGATGCCGTTATGAGAGTGAATGTAGCGGGTCGGCGTGCCCAACACCAACGAGGGAATTCCCGCGTTGGCCAAGGTGAAGGACCCCGCATCGGTCCCGCCGCTGGCCCGAACCGTCACCTGATGGGGGATACCCTGCTGTCGGGCAATCTCCATCGCAAATTGGGCCAGCCCTTGATTCATGATCGCACTGGGATCATGGAGCCGAATCTGCACCCCTCCTCCAAGACGACCCTGGCATTCGCTCTTTGGCATCCCCGGGGTATCATCGGCCGGAGGCCCCTCCAACACGATGGCCAAGTCCGGCTTGGTCAGGTTAGCGAGAGTTTTTGCTCCCCGTAGCCCCAATTCTTCCTGCACCGATCCGGCCACGATCAAATCGCAACCGGCCGCCTCGGCAAGCTGTCCAGTCTGGATCGCCCCGGCCATTCCCACGCGATTGTCAAAAGCCTTGGTCAGGAACCACCCCGGCTGATGCATCGGGGTCCAAGGACTCCAGGGCGCAACCGGGTCGCCCAACTGCACCCCCCACTCCGCCACCTCCTCCCGAGACCGCGCTCCGATGTCGATGAACAGATCGGGCACCCCGAGGACCTTGCCGCGTTCCGCTTCCGAGAGAAAATGCGGCGGCTTGGAGGCGATCGTCCCGATGAGTTTGTCGCCCCGACGGTTGCGCACCTCGACCCGCTGAGCCAGAAGGGTGTGCCCCCACCAACCACCTACCGGAACGATTTTGAGATACCCGTCCGGAAGGATGTTTTGCACCAGAAAGCCAATCTCATCCATGTGCCCGGCCACCATCACGGCCGGTCCTTCCCCTCCCCGACGGCAAAAAACCGACCCGTTCCGATCCGCGCCAAACTCCCCGCGCCCTCTCAATTCATCAAGGAAAATCTTCCTCACTTCTCCCTCGTGTCCCGGAACGCTGTGCGCCTGCGTCAACAATTCCAGCAACTCCAAGCCTTTCTCCTGCATGTCGGAACGCTGACAGGACGGACTTGATCGTTCAAACCGAAAAGACCAGTCTCATCCCCCCATGGCCACCGCCACCGACGTCAACGTCCTCGACAACGCCCCGGCTCCCCTCGTCTGCCGTGCTGATCGGGGAAGTGGCTCCCGGCCCCGGGGCAAGGCGATCTCGTCCTCTCGTCCCGCGAATCCATCCGCCAGTCCCTTTTTGATCCGGACTCCCGATTCCTCCTCGTCGTTGGTCCGTGCTCGATCCACGACACCGAAGCCTGCCTTGCCTAGGCCGAAAGACTCGCCGGCCTCCCCGACGAGGTGAAGGACAAGATCCTCGTGGTCGTTCGGGTCTACTTCGAGAAACCCCGCACCACGGTGGGATAGAAGGGACTCATCATGGATCCCGACCTCGACGGCTCCCACACCAACTGCGGCAAGGACCAGACTCGCATGCCGACCGTCTTCGAGGAAATCATCCGCCAACGATCCTCCGGAAACGCCCACGTGCCCGGGGCCATGCTCGAAAGCCACCTCGTGGCGGGCAGTCAAAGTTTCCCCAGTCCCAAGTCCGAACTGACCTGGGGCCAGTCCATCACCGATCAGTGCCTCGACTGGGAGACCACCGCGCATTTGGTCCGCAAGGCAGCCGAGGCGCTTTGAGCGGCCAGGTAAAAAGACTTGCTCGGAGAGCCCCTGTCCATACCGTGTATGGCATGAAAATGACCTTGCATATCGATGAGCACATCTTGGCAGAGGTCATGAAGGCTCACGATTTTGAAACAAAGACCGAAGCGATTGATTTCGCCCTGCGCGAGTTGGATCGGCGGGCGAAACTCCGTGCCTACCGCGAGAACGGAATGGGCATGACCGCGACCGAATTGAAATCAGCGGTCTTCCCCGGTTACGTCCCCGGAGACTCTTTGGTGGCCGCTCCTGCGACCCCCTACCGCAAGGACTCGAAGAAGAAATGACCCCAGAGTCCATTCTTGTCGACTCCAACGTCTTCATCGATCTGATGAAGAGAGGAATGGATCCCATTCGCCATCTTCTCGAGCAATACGACAGCTCCGACCTCGTCACTTGCGGAGTGGTGAAGGCAGAGGTCCTTCGAGGGATCAAATCGGTCAAAGCCCGGGAGACTCTCAACGGGTTCTTCAACGTGATGAGATTTGCCGATCTGAATTCGGTAGCCTGGGACGAGGTCTGGAATCTCGCCTGGCAACTTGACCGCCAGGGCCGCGTCCTCCCCCTCACTGACCTTGCCATTGCAATCTGCGCCCTCCGATCCGGAGCTTGGGTCATGACTTCTGCTGCCCACTTCGATGAAATCCCGCAACTCCAAGTCATCCGCCCGGAGTTTTAGACACTCCCTGCTGATCAGGGGCCTGGGCAGGCTTTGGCCTTTCGTGAAAGCCTTTCGCTTCCATCTGCTGATTGCCCTGTTGCACTCCCTTGCGACAGCAACCTGTGGCTTCGTCTTGTTCGCTGAGTCATGGGACCGGGCGCTGGGGGAAGACAAAATCGCGATTTCCGAAGCAACATTCACGTTCTGCCACCACGCCATCTGCCTTCTGCTGTTCCCGGCAGGCTATCTCATCTTCCTGGACCAATCGCTCGCCATCGGAGTTTGCACCCTTAACAGCCTTCTTATTGCCTTCTCGCCCGTCTGGATTCCCCGGGTTTGGGCCTTTTCCCGACAAAAGATCCCGACTTGGTCCAAATCCAGCGAGAGATGATCAAACTCCACCCAAAAGAGGCCTCGTCCTTCCAACAAGCGCATCGATTTCTTGCTATTCCCGTTTTTCTCGGGCAAGGAGCGCGCGCCGTCACCAGGTTGACGGCTTTCGAACCC
>JALQTQ010000008.1:0-330 GCA_023263995.1 Akkermansiaceae bacterium
CGATTCGTTCCCCGCGCAGTGGCTGCAACTCGACCGCATTATCTCCTCGGTTCCCGATCCACGGAAATTTCCCCAGTTCTACTTTTCGAAATACCGCAACAGCATGCACATGATGGTCGAGCCACTGCTCCTCTTCGAAACCGTGTTGATCGAAGACCTTTCGGTGCTTCAGTTGATCGATGCCAGCTTCACCTGGCGATCGGGCCACCTTGAGGAGGCTTACGGTCCTCTCGGAGATCCCGGGAAAAAACGACGGGGCCAAGTGGGGGTCATGGACTTTCACCGCGTGCCGGTAATGGACCGTCGCGTGGGGGGAATCATCACCAACGC
>JALQTQ010000008.1:340-35843 GCA_023263995.1 Akkermansiaceae bacterium
GGGCCTGGCTGGCCGGGGTGATCTTCAACAATCCCCCAAAACCACCGCCAGCCGACGTGCCGCCACTCGGAGAAAAACCATCAAAGGGTGAGGAGCATCTCACCCTCCGCGAGCGCCTCGCGATGCACCGCAAACGGGCCGACTGCCGTGGCTGCCACGACAACATCGACCCTCTCGGGTTCGCCCTCGAAAACTTCGATGCCATCGGACAATGGCGCGAAACCTACGAAAACAATCGTGAGGTCGACATCGCGGGGATTCTCTTCCGTAAGCATCGATTCACCTCGGTGGTGGAGTTCAAGGACGCCATCCTCGCGGAGAAGGACCGCTTCGTCCGCGGCCTCGCCGGCCATCTCATCGCCTTCTCACTCGGGCGTGAAACCCACCCGGCCGACGGACCAGCCCTCGATCACATCATGAACCAGACCGCCGCCGACGGATACCGCCTGAAAACCCTGATCCGAGAAGTGATCCTCAGCGAACCCTTTCGAGGCAAGGCGATAACATCAACCGAGTAGATCCAAACCATGACGACACGACGAGGATTTTTGAGAGGACTGGGCGGAGCAGCTCTCGCCCTTCCATGGATGGAAAGCCTGGGCTCGCAATCTCTCGCGAGCGGAACAGCCAAACGGATGGCCCATTTCTACGTCCCCATCGGGGTGGTTCGTCGCGGTTTTTTCCCGGGCGAAGCCAACGGCACCATCCCAAAAGGAAACTTGGGTAACATTGCCCGATCCCTCGACAAACAAGATCCTCACTTTAAAGCCTGCCCGCTCGACCAACTCACCCCGACGATGGCCCCCCTCGCGGAGCTGAAGGACAAGGTCAACCTGATCACCGGGATGGACCGTACTTTCCAGCAGGGAACAGACGTCCACGCCCAATGCGCCTCATGCTACCTCAGCAGTGCCCCACCCTACACCATCAAGGGGACGGCCTGGCCGCTCGACCGCACTCTCGACCACCTCGTTGCCGACCACGTCGGTCAAAAGACCCCTTTTGCGACCCTCGAATTCAGCTGCAACAGTCACCGGGACAACAAGGAGTCGATCTACTTCGACAACATCTCGTGGTATGGCACCGGTCACCTCGCCCCTTCCATCCGAGACCCCCGCAAGATGTACCGCCGCCTCTTTTCGACCCGGGAGATCAAGCGTCACCGCGACGTGACCGACCTCGTTCTCGAAGATGCCCGCTCGATGAAAAGGGATCTGGCGTATCATGACGGTCAGAAGTTCGCCGAGTATTTCGAATCAATCCGGGCCATCGAGAAACAAATGGACCGGCTCGAAGCGATGAAGGGCGAGCTCGCCAAAGTCTCCTTCGATGAGCCACCCGAAGCCTACCTGCCGCGCGGTGAATACATCCGCCTCATGGGAGACCTCATGGTGGTGGCCTTGCAGTCAGGCCTCACCAACGTGGCCACCTTCATGGTGGGACCGGAGCGCTGGGACACCCCTTATCTGTTCGATGGACTCTTCGACAAGCCAATGAGCCATCACGGAATGTCCCATAATCAAACGAAGATGATCAACCAGTTGTTGAAGGTAGACCGCTTCCACATGGAGCAATATGCCTACCTCCTCAGGAAGATGGATCAGGTGTTGGAAGCCGATGGCTCCACCTTGCTCGACAACACCCTCTTCACCTACGGCTCGGGGCTGGGGGACGGATCCACCCACCAATACAACGACCTGCCCATCATCATGGCGGGCGGTGGCAAACAGGTGAAAACCGGCCAACATCTCAACCTGCCCGAAGGGACACCCCTCGCGAACCTCTGGCTCACCCAAGCCCGCATGATGGGAGTCACGATGGAGCGCTTTGCCGACAGCACCGGGGAAATCAACGCCATCAGAGCCTGATCAACCCAAGCGGTCCGGAGAAACCGGCCTGAATCTCGAAAAAGAACGTGCCAAAGAACCGAAACACGCTTTCCGGGACCGCACCACTTTTCCCTGCGCTTGAGCGCGACAAGCGGAAGTCCGGCGTTGCGGGACCCAAACGCAGGCCCGTTGATGCGCGGGCCTCCGAGCCCCGCCCGAGTGGATGAATCAATTGTCGCTGAACTGCCCTCGACCTTGAACAAGATTATAGAAAAAAATTGCACCGCCTTGATCAGAAAAACCCCTTCCATTTCATGGATTTTCTGCGAGGATATTCTCATGAAAATTTTGAAAATCTTTTCGATGATGATTCTTCTGAGCTTGCCGTCTCTTGGCAAGCTCCCCGCTGACCACCTGTTCTTCAAAGGGGAAACAGTCGTAGATACCTACACGATCAAAGGGGCAAGTATCAGGATGATCAGCACGGCCAAGAATTTTGCCACTTTGAACTTAGAGCTCAAGGAGTTCCTTGGAGAAGGGTGGGTCACTGAGAAGCCCAAAGAAATCAAAGACCCGACGATCAAAAAAAAGGCTGAAGAGAACGGGCTGACTACCGAAAACATGGTCATTTATGTGGATCCTGCCAATCCAAAGCTCAGGGTTTCGCTTGCTCTTACCGAGCTACCGGGAAGCGAAGATGGCGAGTCCATCGCCATGCTGACAATCGCAAGGGATTTCGTGGGAAATTGAGCGGCGCATTTACCTCCCTCTGCATCGCGAAAATGGGTCGTCAAAGCCAAACACTTCTCTTGACGGTGATCGAGGGCCTTTCGGGCTCCCTTCTGCGCTTTTCCACTTTCCTAAAGCCTTGGACGGAATCAACGACTGGACAGCGGCCTTGAGTCGAGGGTGCCAGTTTGCCTATCCCAATTTTGAATGGAGCAAAGGTCCCCAATAATCCTATCGCTCGCAGATTTGGAAATGTTAAGTTGTTAATTGCCACTCGGACCATGATGGGGGCTTCTTCCTGATTTGACCGCTCCCCATAGAAAGCCACAACAGACAATCGCCACTAGTTTGAGAGACACGATTCCGAAGGGGAAATCAAAGCAGGAATGGACGCCCAACGAGATCAGGGCAACGATGATTCCGCTGGTTAAGGATCTCGAAGATGATTTTCTTTTGCTGCGAACTGTTTTCAGTCCGACAGCAAGGCCTCCAATGGCGAGAATGAACCAGAGTGATGCCCCCAAATATCCCCACTCAGTAACTAACTGCACTGGGTCACAGTGACCATGAAGCCAAACCCCCCGAGGGGGATCATCAGCAACGGACAAGAAAAAGGGCACGACCGTGGCGAATGACCCCGGGCCAAAACCAAACCAGCCTCCCTCGTCAATCGCGGACATCCCCAACATCACACTGATGATCTGTTTCCTACCTTCGAAGGTGGCCGCTCTTCCATCCTGAGCATCCTCAATAAAGTCGTCCATTCGGACGATCAGCTTCTGCACCCCTACTGCCCCAAAAACAAGGAATAGGACCGCGCTAGTCACCAAGAACAACTTCCCTTCAAGCTTCAAATTCCGGGGATTCTCCCTAATAGAGCGCAAAACCATCAGGACTTTCCGACGATGAAGAAAGAAAGATAATCCGACAGTGATGGCGAGGACCAGGGTCGCGCCCTTGGAAGCGGTCGCCAAGGTTCCAAGAAAGCACATCAAGGTGAGGATGCCCCATCCCAGTGTCTTGGCAGATTTGCCATGTCCCATGGCTGAGACCCAAAAGCCAAAACCAATCGCTCCCGCGAAATTCAAATATGCTCCGGCATGCCCGTTGTAAACGAATGGGGCAAAGAAGGTGGGAGGGTGCCTCGTGTCCATGAACCAAATCGACTCGGCGTCCAAAACCCGGTGATAGAGCCCAATCATAGTGATCGTGGCCCCCAAAATCGGGAAAACGGCCAACAGAAAGGGCCACGAGTTTGTTCGACGCCATCGGACTGCCGCCCAGAAAACCATTGAAAGCCCGGTGATCTCAATCATTTTTGCGATGCTTGCGTTTCTGGTCATGGTCCCTGGACCTCCATCCCAGAGGCGCTGCTGGTATTCCTGAAAAGAAAGCGCCATAAAATCAAAGGAGGCTTTGGAATTCAGAACCATGAGCCAGCCGTAGCATAAAAGAATCACCAGAGTGATTGTAGCGACCTTGGAGAAAAAATGACCCGTTGATCGAGGGAGAATGAGAAGCGAAAGGAGGGACCATCCCATCGCCAGCAATACTGAATGTTTTGCGATCTCAGGGTCAGCTGATGCAAAGCGGCCAAGGACCCAGGCAACTAGAAACGCAAATAGGGTCCCCAGAACGATTTCCAATTTTTTCATAATAAAAAAGCTACTGGGTTAGAGTAGCTTTTGGGGGAGTGTGTTTGGAGAAGTTGAGGTAACGGCGAGCTATCGTCGACGGCCGAGAGCGAGCGAGAGCAAGGAAAGCGCAATCAAAAAGCTGCTGGAGGGCTCCGGAATAAAAGCTGGCTCATCGGGTAAGGTGTTATAACCGATCTTATCGACCAGTGAGTGGGCGGAAGAGTCGCCGATAGTTCCCTGAGGGAGCCATGTGATACGGGCAAATCCATAGTGTATACTTTCGGCAATCTCGAAGCGTAGCCCAAGATAGCCAGTTCCACCACCACTCCATTCGCCAAGGGAAGAACCAAAAGAACTATCCCAAGCGAGACTCACGAAGCCGCTCTCGAAGCTCAGCGCAGGACCAATAGAGTCCCCTTCCGAAAAGCGGCGGACCAGACTCAGGCTCCCACCATCGGTAGCAACCTGAGCGCCAGAAAGTCCCCGAGCAATCAGAAACGCTGTCGTCCCAAAGTCTTGGACCTCGAGCTCCAAGTCATCGGTTGCGTCCAACAGTGGACCTAAAGATGCGTTCAGGTTAAGGGGGGCAGCCGAGACCTCATCGAATCTAACAGGACTCATCGCTGTCACGACTGTTGCTGCAAACGACCAAGAAGGGGCCGCTAACAACAAGCATGACAAGACGAGTTGTCTATTTAGACCATTGGAGGTGTTGATCATATCCTAAGACACGGGCACTATCGACTAGTTGCAGTTGTAGTCCACGCGGAGTTGAATTTTGAGAAACGCGAAAACTGCAGCTGAGTCAAAACCTTGGTTGACGAGGAAAGTGGCCATGTAAGCGGTCTTCAAAGCATCTGCGTTCTCCGTGGCCGTGGTATCAGCACCAGCTCCCGAGCCAAAAAAGAAGGCAACGGCCAAGAGGCGATTGAGATCGCCGTCGCTGACTTCATCGATCGCGTAACAAGGGGTGCTGACCGCGGGGATCAAACTACCCGGCTTGATGATCGGAGGATTGGGAGTGTCTGCGCTGGTTTTGAAAGTCTTCAAGGTTTTCCCCGTGAAGTTCGCGAGAGAGACGGAAGGCGTCATCACAAAGACGGAGAGGACAATCACGTTGAGGAGTTTTTTCATGAGTTCTTGGATTTGTGGAGGGTTGGCTGCCTCGCTCAGGCTTATTCCCTTCGAGACGCTTCCAAGTTGCCCCCAACGAAAATTTTTTTCAAGATTTTTTTTGGCGCTCCCAAAGAATAAATTCGGGCGAGGACTCAGCGCAGCGTTGAGAGGCTGAATTGTAGCTTTTTATCATCGGCACGAAGGACGCCGAAAAATCATTCATCTCCCTCATGATTTGTTCTGATTTTTGGCAAGAGCTCTGAAACAAGGACCTTGCAGACGGGACAGAGGAAATTTGTGGTCCCAACTAAGGCGATGCTTGGGGCCGACTTCCTCTCGACATGCATCGGTGTCTCAGTGGACTTGCAGAAGTCGCTTGGCGATTTCCGCCCGGTTGTGGAGGCGATGAAAGTGGTTCTTCCCGAACCTCAGAGCCCGTTCCCCCTTATGGCACCTCAGGTTTTCATCGAGACATTGGTCCAGACAAGCCCTCATTTTTTCGTGATCGCCGGGAGCCACCACCCAGCCGGCTTCGGCGTCGTTAATCCACTCGCCGATCGCACAGGTTTCGCTGCCCACAAAAAGAAGAGGGCGACCCGAGGCAAAAATACCCTGGACCTTTGAAGGCACCATGCACCCGTCCCATTCAGGCTTCAGCGAGGCGAGGTGGACGTCCGCACTCAGGAGATGGGGAGTCAAAAGCTCCTCCGCGACATAATCCCCCAGTTCCAGCGCCACGCCGGGATTCTTATCTCGGAAATCTTTCACTTCCTGCCGTCGCTTGCCATCGCCATAGAAAGCAAACAGAAGGTGCGGCCGATTTTCGCTCCATTTGGCCATGGCCAGAAAGTCCTCCAAAGAATGGCCCAGACCCATGTTGCCGGAATAGAGGAAAACGAGCTTGTTCTCCCACCCTCGCTGCTTGCGGAGCTCCCGGCTTTCGATCAAGGCATTCTCCTTGAGATCCACCCCGCTCCAAAGCGGGACGACCGCGCAATCCTCCACGCCGTGTCCGTTTTCCAGCTTGCGGGCCATATCCGGCCCGAGGGCGATGGTGCCTTGATTCCGCTTGCCTCCGAAACCCCACCGGGAAAGACCTCGAAGAACTCTTGCTTTCAGGCTGCCTTCTTTGAAAAGGCCGTGGGCCACCATGACATCGGGATAAAGATCCATGACCCAATGGGCATGCCGGGCTCCGCGGAACTTTGAGACAAAGCGGGCGAGAACCCCAAGATAGGGCGGCGTGGTCATCGCGACATAACAAGTCGGTCGACCTCTCACCGTCAGGGCACCGAAGAAGGCGAAAAGATAAAAGCTGGCGTAGTCGCAAAGCTTCCCGAGGACGGTCTGACGCCCGAAGCGAAACGTCGGAACGCGGATGACCTCCACCTGCCTTGAGGAGTCTGGCGGCTCGTTCCTATTGCTTCTCCCGGCCCCGGAATACCCGCCCCGGGAACAAAGAATGGTGACCCGGATTCCCCGGGCCACCATTTCATCGGCGACATCCCGCAACATCACTCCAGTCGGAGCAAGGTCGGGAGGGTAATATTGATTGAGAAAGACGAAGTGTGGCTGTTTGGCGGTCACGAGGGGTTCGGGTTGCGTGAAAGTAGGTTCGGACCTTGATGTTTCTGTTTTTGTCAAGAATTTTTACTCCTAAACGCATCGCGTGAATTTTTGCATCTTTAGGAAGTTTTTCGCCGAGAGGCGGAGTAAATCTTAAAAAGAATGAATTTTATTCGCTTTGAAAAGAGCTTCACCTCACGCAACTGTGGCCTGTGCTGAGAGTGTTCTCATCCACCGCCGCGTGAGCCAAGCGATTCCTTCTCAGATTCCCCCTCGGTCACCTTAGCGGTGATCAGGAAATCGTAAAAGCCTTGGAGTAAGCAGTAGACAAAGCCGGGGTAGCCATCGAGAAATCCTCGTTTCCAAAGGTAGAGGTAGCAAAACTTCAGCAACCACCGCCCCGGCATCCGGGCATGCAGTCGCTTCATGGCCCGCTTGCGCGCCATCCCTCCGCGGAACAAATCACCCAGCGGGATCGGGCCGGTGATTAAATCGCTGGCCTCGGCCGCCTCCTCGGACGAATAGCGATTGTGCTTGGCGACCCAGTCGGTGATTCCCTTCGAAAAGTTGTAGTGATCGTAGGGAGTCCCGATGGACCCAATCCCCCGTTTGGCCTCGCCTTCCCGTTGGCCGTGTCCCGATTTTTGAAAGCGAACCTCGCCCACCTTCAACAAGCGGACTTGGGGGTAGGGATACTGGGTAGAGCGACGAATCCAGCGCCCGAGGAAGATAATGCGATTGGGAACAAAAAAGGCGCTATGACGGTCCTCCCGGATCGCCCGTTCACATTCCTCTCGGAGATCGTCGTTGAAGTGCTCATCGGCATCGAGATGAAAGACCCATGGGTGTTTAAAAGGAATCTCATCAAGGGCGTAATTGCGCTGCGCTCCAAAATCATCAAAAGGACGCTCGAAGACCCTCGCCCCGCTTTTTCGAGCGACCTCACGGGTTTCGTCTTCACTCAGCGAATCGAGTACGACCACATCGTCGCACCAGGCAACGCTCTCAAGACACGAAGGAAGATTTTTTTCCTCGTTTTTGGTGAGAATAAGAACGGAAAACATGGCTGACGTGCAGTCTTCAGGCGTCCCCGGCAGCCGCGGCATTCTCACGGATGTGCTCCGGGTTGAACATGGAACAGAGAACCACGCTGGCGGGGAAGTCGGACCAAAGCTGGGACAAGACCGATGAGGCTGGAGTGCTCCCGGCATGGCGAAGAGGGGAAAACAAGACGTTGGGCGAGGCGGCTCGCTCCTGCCGGGCCGCTTCATAGTGAGCAGCTCCCGGCGAAGCGTTAAATTGGAGGAGATCAAAGCGGGAAAAAGTGGACCTTAAAAGAGCCTCACTCGACCAATCGAAGGCGAGACCCCAAGCACGGATTTTTCCTTCCTTCTTTAGCTCTGCGGCCATTGCGACAAGATCGTCGATCCGCTTGATCTCGCTTGGAGGTTCGTGCACGAAAAAGAGGTCGAGATAGTCGGTTCCCAGAGCTCGGAGGGATTTTTCGAGACTTCCCCGCATTTTGTCTGGAGTGAGATCAACCCGTTCGTGAAAGGGATCGGACGACTTTGCAGGAGCCGCGGCAGCGGGCGCCGGAAGAGATGCTTTCCGTGATCCCTTGAGCTTTCGCACCACTGGTTTGAGAGGCCGCAGGAGACCGGCCTTCCAGGTCGCTCGAATGCCGAACTTGCTCGCAATCACGACCTCCCCGCGGTGCCCTTTCAAAAAGCGGCCGACGAATTTCTCGGCCTCTCCGTATCCGTAGGATCGCGCGAGGTCGAAGTGGTTGACGCCACAATCGAGAGCGGTGGCCATTGCCCTCGCCGCAGCAGCTCCCCCCACTGCACCGAGGATCGGGGCACAACCGAAGCCGAGAACGGATGAAGAGATTCCGGGAGCCAGTTCAACTTGTTTCATGTCGCTCGGAAAGATGGCGGGCCAACCGGAGGGCAAAGACCCCCAGCATGAAGGTTGGGTTGGCTTGGCCGGAAGTCGGGAAAGCCGAACTACTGCAAAGATGAAGGTTCCGAGTTCCCCAGACCCGGAGATTCCGGTCAACCACCCCCTTCTCGGGCTCATCCGCAATCCGGGTGGTACCGGACTGGTGAATCCCGTCCCGGGACATTGCCCGGATGGCCTCGGGAAGTTCTTCGCGCGAGAACCAATATCGCAACTCCCCACAGCCGTTCTTTTGTAAGGATTGGTCGAGGACCTCGTGGAGCCGAATCACCGATTCGACATCCCGGTCAGTGAGATGATAGTGAATTTCGAGGGTCTCTCCGTCAGGCGCGAGCACCATGCGGTTCTCAAAATGCGGGATCTGCTCGGCATGGAAATGCAAAGCATAACGGTTTTTCCGGTTGTAGAGAAAAATGCCGGGCAACTTCCGCTTCAAACAGTACCGCCGGAAAAAAATCGAGGCGGGAATCCAAAGCGACCCGGGCAAACCCTTGAGGACGTTCCAGACGTGTCGCGGCAGGCGATTGACCCGGCCCTTGGTGATCGAATGGGCAATCGCGGGTGGAGCCAGACGTTTCCCCAAAACCGGAGTGACCATGGCGAGATACATGGCCGACATCGCTCCACTACCGTGAGAAGGATCATGATAAAGCGGGTTGTCCAACCAGATCGCGGTATTGAGTAGATCTTCGCGGACAAGGAATTCAGGGTCGAACTGAAAACGTCGGCGATAGTAGCATCCATCGGAATCACGCCCAAAATCATAGTCGGTCTGGCGAGGATCTCCGTGGAACTGAACACTGGCGATTTTGCCCGAAAGATGGCCTTGGTAGTAACACCCGAGCGCCGTGGGTACGCCCCCCCGGCGCACAAACACGCGAGGGTTGCGCAAGAGGAGCCGCGTCGTTTCCTGAGTCCCGGCCGCGACCACAAAGTCCCGCGCCCGCACGGTCATGTTCCTGCCACCATCGAGGCTTCGGAAGTCGAGCGATTCGATGATTTGCGCATCGGAGACCTCGCCAAAATCCCGGGCCTCCCAGCCGGTGAGCAGGTGAATGTTTTTGGACTTGGCAAGGTCATCACGATATCGAACCCCAAACCGTGTCGGCATGCTCCAACGCTCCAACGCGGAATCCGTGACCTCGTCGGATGAAAAGCCCTGAGCGATGGGACCTACGCGGGCTTCCTTGATATCCCGAAGATCAAATCCGCCCCGCCCACACTCGAAATAGGCGGCCGCAGCATCCACGTAAGGCCGACATTCCTCAAAGAGCGATGGGTCCCAAGTGCAACCACCATTAAGAGAAGGGCGATCGATAAAATCGACCGGATCATAGAGCACACAACGCCCCCCCCAGGTCGCCGAGGTCCCTCCAAACCCCTTGTTGGTGCATTCATAGGGGTCGTGATGGTTGGTGGGGTTATGATTGATGATACCATCGTCGAGGCCGTTCTTACCAGTCCCCCCGAGCTCGCCGTATTCCACCAAAAGCACCTTTTGGTCAGGATTCAGGCGGGCATACTCCATTGCCACCATCAGGCCGCCCGGACCGCTTCCCACGACACACAGATCATAGACCTGCCCAAAAACCTGTTCCTGCGAAATAATCACTTCACTCCGTTGGTTGAGGCAATTTGCTGGTCAGCCCCGGGCGTTCACCCCGATCCCGGATACCACATTTTCGGGCGGGATTCCCGGCATTAACCGACCACGCTTCGAGGTCCCGACTGGCCACTCCGCCCGCCCCGAGCACCGCGCCTTCGCCGCAGGTGACTCCGGGAAGAATGATGGCCCGGGCACAGATCCAGGCATAGGGTTCGATGCGGATTGCCTTGCTGATCAATTCGAAGTCGGCACTCTGGTAGTTGTGGGTGGCCCCACACACGAACGCCTCCTCCGAAACAATGGCGTGGTGGCCGATGGTGACGCCTCCCACATTGTAGACGAAAGCCTTGCGAGCGATTGTGACGACTTCGCCGGTTTCCAATAACCAGGGAGCCCAAATTCGGGCACTGGGATAAATGAAATTATTGCGACCCAAGCGGGCCCCAAAACGCCGCAGAACCCAGCAGCGCCAGCGATGCATCCCCGGGGGGGTGGGCCGACACAGGAAGGTCCAGGTGACATTCCACAAAGCCCGGCCGATCTTGCTTGGCCAGCTTTGAGCGGGCCTCATCAGGGCATCAGGGTGATCCGCACGATGTTGTTCAAGAAAGGCCATTCACGCAAAGGACGATGGAGGAGAGATAGGGACCAAAAGCGCCACGGGAAAGATCAAAAAATCCAGATCCCATGGACGAAAAGGTTGTGGAGAACCGCAAGACGCTCTCGCCGTTCGCAATAGGTGTACCAATTGCTCGGCTCTGCCGGTCGGCCATCAAAGACGGCCTGAAACTCCCGATCGGGGGATTCATCCGAAAAGATCGCCAAGGCACGCGGAGCGTGAAATCCATCGGTCACCAAGGCCACCCGACGCGCCTTCAAGCGGGCCAGCCAATCTCGCGTGAACCGAGCATTTTCCACAGTCGAGGTGGCCTCAGTTTCATGAGTGAGGCGGGACTTCTTCACTCCACCGTCGATCAACTGCTGATAAAGCACTCCACCATCTCCGGTAACAACGAGCGGAACGTCAGGGTATTGCTTCGCCAGAGTGATGGCCTGCTTACCCCGTGCCAAGTCTCCGCCACCGAGAACGACAATCGCATCAGGTTTCCAAGAAAGCGGCTCCGGAAGGGGATCGGGCCACGTTCCCCACATGATCCACGATCCCAAGAGCAGCCCAATGACGAAAAGCAGCAAAGCACCACGGCGAACCCATGGGAAGATGCGCGTGGTCAGCGACTCACCGGATTGACTCGTCGTCGTCTTCAAATCGTTTCCACGAAATCCGGCGGGGCTCCTCCGTTGAGAACCCACTGGTAGAGTGTCTTCATCTGAGTCGCGACCTGCGGCCAGGTGAATTGCTTCTCCACAAGCTGACGTCCATTCGCGCCCACTCTTTGCAGGGCCTCGGGTGAGGCCTGCAAGAGCTCCCGCATTCCCGCTGCGATGCTTTGCACATCAGTTCCAAGCAGGAAGGCGGCCTCGGCCGCAAAGCCCTCGGGCAGGTTGCAATGCTCCGTCATCAGGACCGGCAGTTCGTAGGCCCAAGCCTCGAGCACTGCCACCGGCAGGCCTTCGCTGAAGCTTGGGAGGATAAAGGCACTGGCATGCCTGAGCAGCCGGTCTTTTTCTTTTCCGAAAGCCGGGCCGGTGAAGACCACCTGCGCGCCCTCTCCTCCGGTGTCTGGTGCCCGGTCCCGAGCCGCGAGATGCTCCTCGACCGAGGTCTTGGCGAACGACAATCCGAGTTCCCGACACAAGCTCTCCAGTTCTTCCTGATGCCCCCCTTGATCCCAACCCGCCACCACCAGCTGCCAGGCCTGATGTCCCGTTGCACCATCTTGCCCCGACTGCATCTGGGCAAACGCCTGCAAGGCATTGGGAAGTCCCTTTTTAGGATGCAACCTTCCCAAAAAGAGCAAGACCTTGCAGCCCTTCAACTTTTCTCTCCCGATCACCCGAGCGGGCAAGTCCACGCCATTGGGAATGATCGCCACCGGATTGCGCAAACCCAGTGCACGAATCGATTGAGCCTCCGAACGGCAAAGGGCGTGAAGGCAATCCGCTTTCCCAAGGCAACGACGCTCAAAAAGAAGCATGGCCAGCTTCTTGCGCAGACGACCATTGCCCAACGCCCACGGATCCAACATCCCGTGTGGGCTCACCACCCTCTTGAGTTGTGGAGCACACCGAGAGCCGACCACAATCGAAGGCTGCCCCCACAGGCCGTGGGTGTGAACGAGATCAGGCGCGACCTTTTCCAAGTGCCTCGGGAGGTTCTTGCCCCACAGCACGGGACCGAATCGACGGGCGGGCAAGATCTCCGGTAGGCCAGGCGGCCATTCAGGCAAGGTCTCGCCTCCGTCCTCCGGCGCAAAGACCAGGGGGTCTATCCCACACGCTTGCTGAGCGTTGACCAAGGAACGAAGAGCAAGAGCAATGCCTCCCCCAAGGGTGGACACCGATCCGGTAAGATGGGCCACTTTCATGGGCGGGGAGATTCAGAAAGAGGCGGGGCGGACCGCTCCCCATTGGGCTCGGAGGAAGTATTTCGCGGGCGGAGATTTGTGCCCTTTCGTCGGGGCGGGACCGGTGGAACAGGCCGATACACTCCAAAATACATCGCCGCCTGCAGCCCTCCCCACCCGAAAACGAAGGGATAAAGCACCAACAAGGTAATGTCGCGCCCCATGTTGAAGGTCAAGATCATGCCCACCGAGAAAAGAAGCATGCGGGCCGGATCACGCCCCAGCAAATCCTGCCGGGCTAGAATCGACACCCAGAGCGACATCAGAAAGGCCGCCGCCATGGGCCCCAAGAAAGCCCCGAAATTGACAATCCCCTGTCCGATCATTCCAGTGGCAATAGACGCATGCACTCCTCCGGAAGCC
Organism: Akkermansiaceae bacterium; assembly: GCA_023263995.1. Taxonomy (GTDB): domain Bacteria; phylum Verrucomicrobiota; class Verrucomicrobiia; order Verrucomicrobiales; family Akkermansiaceae; genus SW10. The sequence goes on from JALQTQ010000008.1 coordinate 13,671, forward strand.
CCGGAAGCGTTTTCCGAAGCAAACCCCCTCGCCACCGCATAATCCAAACCAACGGTCGGCTTACTGGGCCACAGGGCGCGGGGAATGGGATTGACCAGCTCGGCAAAGTAACGTCCTCCCCAATTCGGTTTCAACGTCCCTTTCTCAAAGAAGGAATTGATGTAACCCAACTCCGAGAACATCGACAAGCCCTCGTGACGCGTTTCCTCGACCCGCTTCAGGGCACCTTTTTTTCCGATCTGGGATGAAATTGACCCTTCGTTTCGATTCGCAAGGACGAAACTGAACCAGAAGTTGATGGCCAGAAAGGCGCCCGCGAGAATGGCGGCTTTTGTCCAGGGGCCGGACCGGAGCCGGAGGAAGACCCAAGCCAACAGCCCAGGCAAGGCCACCGCAATCATGGTGTTGCGGGTGCGGTCGAGGAAATAGTAGGGCAAGGCCAAGACACAAACCGTCAGAGCCATGGTCCGAGTCGAGGAATTGCGACACACCGCCCCAAAAATTCCAAAGGAAGCCGTGAGCAGGATTTGAAGGTAGCCCGCCAAAGACAAGACAGCATCGACCCCTCCACCCATTCGCCCCCGGAACCACGGGTTCTGCTTCTCTCCAAGATAAGGTGCAAAAAGACCGATGAAATCAAACTTCACCCGCAGGAGGGCAACTCCCATCAAGAGCAACCAAGCGTAAAAGAGTAACCACGCCACCTTGTCCAATTGTCGCTGCATGTCCCGGGTCTGCAGCATGTTGGTCTCGTAGTAGAGCATGGTGCGGCTCCGATACCGCAGAAAGCGCTGGTTGAAGAATTGGTTCACCGGCTGCACGATCACCCCGAATACCACCAGAAACCACAAGACTTGCCACCAGGCGGCCTCCAAGGCTTCGTTGCCCATCTTCTCCTGATACTCAGCATAGTCGTTGTAGAGCCCGTCCCCGTAATACCAGGCCCCCACCGTGGCCAAAACCATACCGGTGGGAATCCCCCAGCCCTCCTGACGACCATTCCAAGCGTAAAGCAAGAGAATCCCAATCAAAATCAAACCCAAAAAGAAGGGCGTCGGGAAGAGAGCGAGTTGGTCCATACTTTCAGGGGGGCTGAAGAACACTCCTAAGGTTACTTGGCAAGTTGTGCCAAGAACTCTTTAAAATCCGGTCGTTGACAGGCTTGAAGGAGGGCGCTGGCCGGAGAAAAACGAAGGAGGTGTAGGAAAGCGAGCGCCAAAATCAGTTCGGCCCGACTCGTCGAATCTTTCCCGGCAAAGAGGGCCTGAAAGAAACGCCGACACTCCGCCGCACCGGGGTCGGGATTCTGATTCCACCATTGATCAACTTTCAGGCACAACTCGTCGGTGCGCCGAGGGCCATCCTCCCGACTTTGCTCCCAATCGATAACCCAGAGATCCGACCCATCCCGCAGGACGTTCGTCCGATTCAAATCGCCGTGCACCCGACCAACATTCCAACCCGAACGGGAAACCTCCCGGATCACCTCCTCAAAGCCCGGGAAATCCCGGCAGCCTTGTAAGAGCTTGTCCCACCACGACGGTGGATTCGGGGCCCCCAGCACGAAGGGAGCAGTGTTGATTTCCGCGACCAGAGCACTCACCCCAGCCTCTTTTTCCCAGTCCACTGCCGACGCCGAGGCGGGCAGACAAGCCGTTACCAGAAAATCCGCGCCTTCCCACGCCCCCGAAGCCAGAAGACGAGGCACGCAGAACGATTGAGGCGGTGAGGCTTGAAAAGACTCCAGAACGCGAGCCTCGTTGCGGATCTTCTCCCCGTTGGCCTCGTTCAGGGCCAACTTCCCAAAAGCCCGCGGAACGCCATTCGCTCCCAAAAAATAAAGATAAAGACGCCCCCGTCCAGGATCGCCAGGCCAAATGACGAAGGGCCAGATAGGAGTGCCTCCCAGTATCTCGACCACCCGATGAAGCCAATCGTCGAATCCAACCGACGACATCCCGGGAGGCGCGAAGGGCCTAGACGGTCTGAGGAGATTCAAGATCCTGCTGCGAAATCCCAATCGAATCAGTCGCCGCAACAGACGCTTTTTCCCGGTATGCCCGGGATAACACGCCACGGCCGCACGTTGCAGCAAGGAGCTGCCTTCGGGCACGGCCATCAGGGGCCTGCCCCCAAGCTGGATCTGATGAAACCTCACCCCTCTTGATTCTCCTTCCCGCGGGGAGGCACAAACTCCGGGACCCGATTCAAAAAGACTTGTTCCACCTTTTCCCGCACCTCTCTGACTGTCGCTTCAATTCCACCCGAAGCATCCACGATCAAGCCATGAGACCGTTTCTCCACCAGTTGCCGGATCCGCTCCTGCTGGCGGGCGATTTCAGCCACCTCAAGCTCGGGCTTGCCATCGTAAATGGCCTGCGGGTCACGCTCCAAGGCAATGACAAGATCAGGCTTCGGCAAAAAGAGCTCGAGCAAACGAAGATACCAACGCGGCACCCGCTGATACCCTCGCTGGTAATGGTAGTCGTAAAAGTAACGGGCAAACATCAAGAGCGCCCCCTGCCCACGCAATTTTTTCACCAACAGATGACCCAAGAAGAAATCGAGAGCATAGTAAGTGACGTAAAACATACCCACCAATGGCGGGTGGTCCCGATTCATTCCTGAGCCCCTGGTTCCCGGTTCCACGACCTCGACCGGCTTCACCGGACGACCGAGGAGCCGAGCCAGGCGCGCCTTGATCTGCTTCATTTCCGGCAAAATCCGGAACTGGTATTCGAAGCGACGGCAAATCTTGTAGGGCTTCTGATAGAGCTCTTCCGCCACTTGGTCAGCAATCGTGCTCTTACCCGAACCATCAGGCCCGAGCAAGACCACGAAGGCGTGCATCGTCGGACTGAGGGTGTGCCGCAGGGTCGAAAAGAAAAAGCGAATCCCATCTCCCGAAAAAGGACTCACGGTCGCTTCCACGCTCTCCCGGATGCGCGGAGCAAGCGCCTCCACCCCATCCCAATCACCATCTTGGCAGCACCGCAAAAGATCCTCGCAGAGGTCTTCGCCGAGGATGTCGCCCACCGCTTCCCGAAAGCTCACGGCATCTTTTTGAACACCACTCCGGGTCTCCTCCCGAGAGTTTTCCTTGTAGCGCGGATGACGCGTCAATTCCTTCAATAGGGAAACAGCCGCCCCGAACCCCTCCGGCACGACCCAGACCCCGGCTTCGTTTCGGTGACGCTTTTGCAAACCAACCTCACTGCGGGCAATGGGATAAAAGCGATGGAGACAGCCCCCGAAAAGATCGACCGGAAGATAGCACCGGGTCGGCCCGGGACTGATCGCCAAGCAGCACCGATACCGGTCTTTGTCCACAATCGGAACGATGGTCCACCCGACAAGACGAGCAGCCCGGCGCAACACTCCTTCGACCCGATCCAAATCCTTGGGGTCAATCAGGAGGTCGATATCGTATCGGGTCTCATTCGGTAAGCCCTCAGCTCCGCGAAGGACCGCCCAAGGCAAGCCTGCCGTATCAAGATCCGCAAAAAACCGTTGGACCAGAGGCCCGATAGAAGGTGGGGCATTCAAAATGGAAAAGAAATTGTGAGACGAAGGGTAGGAAGCGGAGATCAGGGGATCAACCTCTGTTCGCCCTCCACGGCCACGGCGGCCCAAAAACTCCGAGCAAAGTCCGCCGGTGTCCACTCGGAAATAATCTCGAGGGATCGCTGACCCATCGCGTCGCGATCGGGAGAAGTCGCCATGGCGGCCAGAACACCACCCATCGATGAAATTTCACCCGGATCAAAGCGAAAACCATTTTCGCCTTCCCGGACCAGATCGTAACAGGCACCGACTGTTTCTGAACAGAGGACCGGAAGCCCACACGCCATGGCTTCGTTGACGACCAAACCCCACTGCTCCTGCAGGGCCGGATGAACGAAGGCCCCGGCAAGAGCGTAGTAAGCCACCAGTGACTCAAATTGTTGAAATCCGGCAAAGGTGACATCAGGGACCCGGCCTGACTCGACCTGCGACCGCAACTGCCCCTCGTCAGGGCCCGTTCCCAGAATGACAAGACGCCAGCCGTCCGAATGATCCCCCCGATAAGCCGCATATGCCTGGATCAATCGAGGAAGATTTTTTCGGGCAATAAAACGGCTCGAGACCAAAAAAAACGGGCGCTCGTCCTCGAGGCCCGGTAACTGGCGGTAGGGAACGGGATCCGCCCTGACCCTTTCGGCCGCCGCCCGAAATCGTTCGTTATCGACGACGTCGTAACGGTCAAAAATGCGGCCCGGTGGCATCCCGAGTTGTTCAAGATAGGCACGATGAGGGCTACCTCCACATAAGGCACTGTCGAAGCGACGCACCAAGCGGCTCTTGAGCCACTCCTTCCACCAGACCCGCGGTGCATCGTCGGCTTTCGACTCCGTCATCATGACACGACAGACCCTTTTGCGGCGGGCCCACTCGAGCGCGGCCCGCGAGTCAGTCATACCATAACCCGAAATCCCCACCACCGCAGGGCTCAACTCAGCGAGAATTCCCTGCATCGCTTGACGCACCCTCGCCTTTGGGAGTTCGTGGTACATTTCGTCCGGGAAAAGAGTTTCCACCCGGAGATCCTTCCCGTCTTCACCCGCTTCCCAAGGCCGCCCCTGCACCTGGCCTGCCACCGCCAAGCCAATGACTTCCACTCCGGCAGGCGCGGCTTCAACGCAAGCTCGCAAGCGAGCAGTATGATAAGGCCCAAAGCTGGGCCAATGTAAGACGACGCGCGACATAGATTCTCAAGAACTCGTTCCCCCTTTGATCTTGCGGGGCGCAGTATCCTCCAAGGCCGCGAGCAATCGTTCCCCCCAGCGCTCTTCGGACAATTCTACGGCCAGTTCCTCGCACGACTCCGCGAGGCGATTTCGTTCGTCCCGATCCTTCACCAAGGAATCGATGGCCGCCGCCAAGGCCTCTGGATCCCGTTCAGGCACGATCTTCCCTCCCTGCCCTTCCTTCACCAAGGTCCCCGATGCCCGAGTCGTAATCACCGGGCACCCCGCCATCACCGCTTCATGGACCACGCTCGCACAGCCCTCGGCAAGGGTCGGAAGCACAAAAAGATCAGCCGTCAAAAATTCCTCGATCATCTGAGACCGGGGAATCCGACCCAAGAAGGTCAGATCCTTCATCAAAGGATGAGAACGCAACTTCTCTGAAACATTTCCGGCCACCCGAAATTCATAACCACGCCCTGCCAGCTTCCCCGCCGCCATACCGAGATAATGAATCCCTTTCCGCAAATCAGCAGTCCCGGCAAACAAAACCCGTCCTCGGACCGGCTGGTTCTTCCTTCCCTCAAACGAGACCCCACTTCCGTATGGCACCACCGCAAAGGCCTTCCCTGCAGCTTCCGGGAAGCTCGCAAGCCCCTCCACCACATTCTCTCCGGGGCACAGCAAAAGATCCGCCTGCGCGATCTCCAGGCGGGTCCTCTCGTCCTCTCGCTCCAAGGCTTCTTCGTCGTTGCCAGGAGCTTCGATTTCCGGATACCTCCGACGTTCTTCCTCCAAGATCCGGTGGGCGGTAGGCGTGATGAAGACATCCACCACCACCCGCAACCCCTCCCGCCGTGCAGCCTCCAAGACTTGAGTCCCGTGCTTCTGCATCGCATACAGGGTGTCAGCTCCGGAAAATCCCCACCCAGCCGTGATGCGATCAAAGAGATGATCATCCTCAAGGTAGCCACGAGGCATTGGCCCCAAGCGCAGCACTCCCCGAAGACGACGATTCAAGAGAACATCAGTCTGCCGGATTTTCTCGAGCGGCACCCCAACCGGCACGCGTTGGCCCAGCTTGGCCACCAAGGGATGCCCCCGAAGACCAGGTAAGCGAGGCAATACCCGACCCAAACCTTTAACCGCCAAAGCATCAGTGTAGAAGGCCGCCAACTTGTCCGCTCCTGCAAGAATTCGCGGAACGGCGTAATGATGACGCGCCCCAATCTGGACAACTGTAACTTTCATTGAATGTGCTGGATTTTTCGCCTGATTGATTTTTCAGCCTAAACCTGAGAGCGCGAATAGCGAAGCCAACGCCGATATCCAGACCACGTCAGCGCCTTCCTGCGCCGCAGGGCCCGGGGAATCCCAAGGAAAGCTTGCCACCACCACAGCGGTTCCCGGACCACCCAGGATGGCCCCCTTTTGCAAGCATACCTCGCTTGGGAAAAAGCCCGATAAAACATCATTCCAAGCAAATAGGGAAATGGGCAACGCATCAAAGTACTCCAAAACTCATTCCGGGAATGACGATGATGATTCCTCATCTCACTTCGGGTCAGCCCCGAATAATGATGTCGAATCACAACCGCCGGACAAAAGAGAACCTCCCAACCATTGCCAATGCACTGCAAAGCGTAATCCGGTTCCTCATACATATGAAAGAACATGGGCTCAAATCCCGGGAGTTCGCGGTAAGTCGACACACGCAAACATGCTCCGGAATTGGGAAAGGAACGAACCATCTTTTCCTTCCCAAAGTCGGTTTGCTCCAGGCTCTCAGGGTATTCGTCCGTCCTCTGCGGAAACGTGGCAATCGCAACCTCAGGCCGCTCCTCAAAGAGGGACACCAAGGTCGACAGGCAATCACCTTGCTCAGGATAACTATCATCATCAAGGGCCAAAACAAGCTCCCCGGAAACCTGTTCCATCACTTCAGCCCGGGAAGCGACCGACCCTTGCGATTCCTCGTGGACAATCAAACGCACCGCAGGAAATTTCTCCCTGACGACCTCCGGAGTCCCGTCAGTGCAACCATCAGCGACCACCCAGACCTCATCAGGAGGAGGCTGCAATTCCCCAACCCTGGCAAGGGTCCGCTCCAGCTCGGTCACCCGATTCAGGGTGGTGATCATCACGGAAATCTTCATCACTTACGAAAACGCTCCATCCGGCCCCTCACCTTTTGGCCCAAAATCCGGACCTCCTCCTTGATCACGGCAAACCAAGCTCCCAACTCTCCCCTGCTTCGTCGATAGTGCTCCAGTCTCGCAATCGTGAAAGGTCGGGAGTAGGCATGACGGTCAAACAGACGGGGCTTCCGGCCGCAAAAATGACCGATTCGGGGACGAGCCACTTTTTCCGGAAATCGCCACCCGCAATGGACACAATCAGACTCGAACTCCTCAGTGCCATGATGCATCCAAATGTGCTGAAGATCGGTCATTCCCGACTTTATCTCGCCCTTTTGGGATAGCGAATGCACCAAGTAATTGAGGATACCCATGTCACCAAATGCAAAAAGCCCCGGATTGCGGTCCGAAAGCTCCTTGATTTCCAAGTACCGATCGAAACTAATCGCATTGCGGCGAGCCGCAAAGACCCCTGCTGAAAAATAGGGAAGCCCCTGCCATTTGAATTCCGGATCAATTTGTAAGAGCCGGTCCAAATCAAAATAATAGTGCCTCAGCCATCCAGGTGCTTCGATTGACTCTTCCGGAATCGAGATTTCGCTCCATAAAATCTGAAAATCGAGGTCGTTCCGGATTTGCTCGAGAAAATCCCCCCACACAATTGCATCAGAATCGAGCCAGACAAAGCGCTCAAAGGGGCCTTCCCACATCACCACCTGTTTTGCATGGAAGCTTCCACTAAATTCCCGCATTGCCAAGGAGGGCAACTCGGAAACCCTGAGAACAATCAAATCGTATTCGGCCTCGAGAGCCGAAACATCAACCTCCCCGTCTGCCACCAAACAAATGGGGACCTCGGGCAGATACTGTCGCACACTCGCCAGGGTCGCCTGCACCATGAAACGGTCCCCGGCATGGCAGCCAGTGATAATTCCAAACGGAGATACAACTTGCATTTTCCTTAAAGCTTCTCAGCATCCACTAAGGATGACTCAAAGGCAAAACCAGCATTCAATTCACTTGCTTTCGAGAGCAGGCAGACTGCCGCGCCCATTTTCTCCGCCAATTTTCCACCCTGAGCTCAATCTGTCGGTAAAAAATCCAACTGGCACCAAGGGCGACAACGACTGCAACCCCGACCGGGGCAAAAGCCCAGAGCGTATCAGGTCGGAAAAACCGAAGTCCGCCATTCACGATCCGGGTCGTGAGGGGCTGGTGAATTAAGTAGAGGGTGTAGGAGAAAGTCCCACAAAGCGCGACCGGCCCCAGAAAGCGAACAGCACAAACATTCCGATCAAAGGATTTCAGGGCCATCAAAACCAAAGAAAAAACAACAGCGACCAAAAACGAGGCCGCCCCCTCCCATCCATGCAAGGACACTGCCAGAATTCCCAAGGCACAAGGAATCACGCAGCTCAGTGCGGCAAAAACAGGACGCTCGAGGCGAAAATGCACGAAAAGAAAAACGGCAAGACCACAATAAAAATCAGGCCAATGATTGAGAAGATAAAAGACTCGAAAGCTTCCCATCCCAACAACTCCCACCACAGCCAAGATCCCTCCGGCAACAACAACCAGATCAAGGCGCTTACATCGCGCTGCCAAAGAAAGCCCTGCTGCAGTCATTAAATAAAAACCGACCTCATAGACAAGAGTCCAACTGACCCCTAGCACGGGTGGAACGTTCAGATAAGGATGAATCAGAAACACATCTCCAAGGAGGCCTAACGGGCCGGCCGGAAGACTGGCAACGAGCTTCCCGGCCGAAAAGGGAGAAGCCATCACAGCGACCAGAATCGCGAACAAACAAGCCGCCCAGTAGGTCGGAAAAATTCGCAAGACCCGGTCGACGGCAAAGTGTCGGGCGGTTTCATTCTTCTTCAGGGTCGCGACACCCTTCACCGAAATGCAATAGCCACTTAAGACGAAAAAAATGATGACTCCATACCCCCCATACTCCGATAGGAAGACGAAAAATCGAACCACAGGGTGGAGAACCTGATCCGTTACCGTCATGGGGTAGAACCCATGCCTGAAAACGACGGCTAAGGCTGCAATCCCACGCCAGTGTTCGAGGGACTCATAGCGGTAGCTCTGCCCCGAGTCCGCGTTTTTCAAAGTTGCTTGGGAAATATTCATACATCATTTTTCTAGAGCCTACATGAATGCCATCAAAGCGCCTGGTAGATCTTTCCAAGCTTTTCGGCAACTGAAAGGGCACTGTTTCTTTCCACCAGTTCCCGGATTGCTGTTTTCGGCACCCTTGGCAGAGAGGACAGCATCTCCTCAACTGCCTCCCGTATCGCTGAGACATCGCCCGGAGGACAGAGTCTTGAAAAAGGCCCTTCCAAGACGGCCTCGGGAATCCCCCCAATCCGATAGCCCACGACGGGCGTTCCACATGACAAAGCCTCAACGAAGGTCAACCCGTAACTCTCCATTTTGGATGCACTGACGAAAAGGTCGGCCGCATTGTAAAGTTGCGCTGCCTTCTCCCTGGAATTGATTGGGCCGGTGAAGGTGACATCCAATCCTTCTGGAGCCACAATCGTTCCTTCTCCAAAAACAATCACCTTGAGGTGTGCTGCTTTGACTGATGCCAAGATTTTAAGGAGGCTTGGAGTGTCCTTGTTCTTGTCGGTCAGGGAAGCACAGCCGGTCGCCACAACCAGGTGCTCTTGCCTGAATCCAAAGGTCCGCCGACAAAGAGCACGGTCGAGCGGGCGAAAGACCGCAAAGTCAACAGGCGGCGGCAAGATGGAAACATCACACCCATCGGTAATTTTACTCAGGCGCGCAATCCGCTCCAGCCAGCCACTATTAGCAATAAAATGAACAGGGCGGCCGCGATAGGCTTTGGCTTTTCGCCGAAACTCGTCACGGGCAAAGATCATCTTTGCCGGAAATTTGAGAAGCGGACACGAGCGACATCCTCGCGAAAAATCGTCACAACCGTTGTAGACAAAACAACCCCCGCTGAGGTGCCAGAGGTCATGGAGACTGATAACGACCTTGATGTGCTTGGGTAAAGAACAGAGCCACCGGGGCACATCAAACCAATCCGCTACCGTATGAAGATGAACTAGATCGACTTCCTGTAAATCGAGCTGGTCTATGGGCAAAGAAGCACGTCTGGTCCCGTGCCAAGGCCCTTTGGCGAACCTTAAGGTGACCTTTCTCCAAAGACGGTCACTCCAAGACCCCAGAGCTTCGCGGCGGGTGACAATCTGACTTTGATAACCCTTGGTAACCAATGTTGCACTAAGACACTTGGCGTACTCCCAACTTCCTCCTTCAGGAAAGGTATTGAAATGAACGATCTTCAAATGGACGAATTCTTGGGGAGGAAAAAATCTTTCTCTTTGATTTTTTGGATCTCTCTTTGATAAAGGAAAATCCGAAAGGGCCCAGCGCAGAAAAAGCGGAGCCAGTATCCTGCCACATGACGAGAAGCAAAGGCCCGGTCTTTCCTGTTTCCAAAACCTGCCAAGATCATTCTTCCGAAATGGAGACCTGCTCTTGGCAAGGCGAAAACCCAATTGAAAAAAGAGGAAAGAGCGAAGTGGCCCTGCCCTCTTTCCGGCTTGGGAAGTTGCACCCCAAGTTCGGTCGCCACCTTTTCAAACAATGCCTGCGATGGTGTCCATGTCCTGGTGATCCACGGGGCTCGATTGGTGAAATGCACAATCCTGGGAGGCACGGCCCTGGCTTTCCCGTCGAAGGCCCACGAAGGTGTGTTCCAGCTCTGATCGACGGCTGTCCACTGGTTGGCCAACAGGGCATTGAGAGCAGATTGGTCAGCAAACGAGGCATACTGACCAAGTCGGCTCAGCAAATCGAGGGAGCGGTTTGTGAAGTCGTTTTCACGAAGGGCATCGAGGTTGAGAACCATTACCCCGGCGTTAAAATAGGTGGTTACCCCGACAACCTTGCATTCAGTGGCAATTTCCAGGGAATCTTGCGATGGCCTGGTGGTTTCCCAATCCGGGCAGGCCGCAAGCGGATTGTTGCCGACGCGAAACTGCCGAAAAATGGCCGTAATATCCTCCAAAACAATGGTGTCTGCATCGAGATACATGACTTCATCGATTTCGTAGAGAATCTCGGGTAGGGCAAGTCTGAGGTAAGAAGCAAGATGGTAGCGCCGAATTTTAACCGTCCGAAACCGATCTTCGGGAGGTGTCAAGAAACGAACTTGAGCATCCGTCTTTAGTTCACTGATTTTTGAAACGAAGGTGTCACGATGATCGCGACTCAAGCCAGCATCAAGGATATGAAAATGAGGAGTCACCGAGCCATCCACCGTTTTCAGGAGGGAGAGAGCCGCGATTTGCAGTCCGGGAGCAAATCGATCATTCGCACAAAGAGCGATGTGAAGATTACTTTGTTTTTGGTTGTTCAAGTCATTGAAATTTTTAAGCTTGCCGCGTGTTGTTAATCTTTTCTTGAGCGACTCCCTAAATTGCGGATTAGATTTTCAAAATCTTCTTTGATTATCCTTGGATTCAAGTTCTCCCTGATCTCTTGCAAAGTTTTTGTGACCGCTATTCTTTGAGCATCACAAGACTCAGCCAGCATCTTGATCTCTTGAATCACCTTTTCAGGATCCTCACTGGTTACGGTGAGATGGTAACCGTTCACGTGGGCCCAGCGAATGGCCGAACAATCGTCGGGACCCCACACAATCAGTGGCTTCCCGAGTTGGGCGAATTCGATCAATTTTGACGGAAAACTGGTCCGCATCCGGCGGCGCATTTTCGGGTCGAAGACCATCGGTACGATAAAGGCATCGGCGGTTCGCAACCAATCGTTGAATTCGTCGCGTGGAGCAAAGGGGAGTAACCTCCCTTCTTGGGTCATCGCTTCGATGAATTCACGATCCCACTCGGGATTGGCGCCTCGAGCCTGAATGAGAAGTTCAGGGTGATTCAACGATTCACGAATCAGGGACTCCATCATCGGGCCGTATTCCCCAAGGGTCCCGGAATAGATCACTTTGAACTCAGAAGAGATTATATTTTTTTCTTCTTTCCCTGCTCCTATTTGGCCGTCATCGGAGACCGGAGGAAGCACGACAGCATTCCGATGAGGACCCAGTTCTTCTTTCATTCCTTCGCAGATACAAAGGGCGAGATCTGCCCCCTGGTAAAGCTCTCGGAAGTGCCGCTCCAACAAGGGGCGGAAACATCTTGGCACGTCTGCAAGATCGGGCCACCAGTCCTGAAACCAGACCACCACGGGCAGATGGTGTCGGCGAGCAAAGCGTTGAGCCGTATGACAAGCATCTCCATGGGCCACGGTCAGGACCACCGTGGTTTGACTTGGATCAACTTCTCGAGGAAGGTGCTCATCCAGCCAACGGCCTTTCCATAAACTCCAGAGGACCTCGCTCCATCTTCCCAGGGCGATTTTCTTCAATTGGCCAATCCCACGACGTATGAGCGAGCGAAAAGTACGGCGGCCTGGTTCGGCACCGTAAATCTCAAGGTCGATCCACGGCTGGCTGACAAGGTGACGGTGCAGAACGATTGGCCCCGCGCTGGTCGGCTCGGGGCGAACCGAAGAAATCACGATGATGCGTATTTTTTCTGCAGACATCAGGGCAAAGCAGGCACTTCTATTTTAGCATGGCCGCTCGATTGCAGGAGTGATTGATAGAGCTTACGATACTTTTTGGCATTTTGGGCATAGGTAAATTCATCGACCACCATCGCGCGACCGGATTGTCCAAGTTGTTGGGCGAACTGCGAGTTGCCAAGGAGTTGGCGAATGGCTGATGAAAGTGCACGCGAGTCTTTTTTCGGAACCAGAAGCCCGGTTTTTTCGGACCGGACCATGTCCGGGATGCCCCCGACCTCGAAGGCCACCACTGGCACGGCACAAGCCAATGCTTCAAGAGCGGTCTGACCAAAGGCTTCTTCGAGCGAAGGCATGACAAAGAGATCCGCCGCATTGTATGTCAAAGCCATCAAGTGCTCCGAATCAATGTGTCCCAAGTGGAGATGTGGGACTGTCTCAAGAGCCTTCGGGAAACTGCGTCCCCAAGTGAGAAGGAAAGGCTTCTCTGGCAGTCCTTCCATCGCCTCCACCAAATGCTTCATCCCCTTCCTTTCATCCGTCACTGAGGCCGCACAGAAAGCGACCACCGGGAGATGATCGGGAATGCCGAAGGCGTGACGCGAAGCCTGACGGTCCAAAGGTTGGTAAACCGCGGTATCAAGTCCGTAGTGAATCACGCTCACGGGATAGTCCTTGAGGAGGCCACTCGCCTTGGCCTGTTCAGCAATCCAGCGGCTGTCGGCAACAAAATGCAGCGATCCGGCTGGACGACGGGCGAAAGCCTCTTCCCGGCGGAGCCAGGCGCGACGCGAGAAGTCATTTTCACCAGGATTCGCCAAAAGCGGGCAGTGCCCACAGCTTTCCCTGAAGTTGACACAGTCCCCAGCATAGGAACAACCACCAGTGAACCACGACATTTCATGGAGGGTCACCACGACCGGGATAGAGGGGTCGAGAGCCCGAAAGAAACTGGGATGATCAAGGAAACCTTGGCTGAATTGGACATTGATAAGATCGCACTCCGGAATCCCGGCTCTTTCCTGTCCCCCGTGTTCCGAGCGATCATCGAAAAGCTCGCCAAGAAACCCGGCCCGCTTTTGTTGGGATGCCAGGTAATAACGTCGCAGGAGCCGCCGGAGCCGCCCGGAAATCCCGGCGGGGGGACAATGAGCCATGACTGCTGGATCGGCCGTTTCTTTATGCCTGACCCACATCCGCGAATCCACTCCGGCCCGCAGGAGGGCTTGGTGCTGACGGTAAGCCGCAATACAGGCACCACCTTGCCGATCATAATGAGAGATCTGCAGAATTCTCATGAGCCTATAAAAACCTCCTCCACGCCAACCGCCATACTCCGGCCCCCACTTGCCAATCACTTTTCGCGATCTTCAAGCACTGACGCAGAATGTTGAAACCACGCTCCCAGATTGCGGTATCGAGGGCTTTGATCAATCGCAGGCGCAGCCGCTTGAGCGACGCCCCCCCTGTCCCTCCCTTTTTAGCCCACCGAATCAACGTCGCGGTTATTTTGGTCAGATCCTCGGAACCCGTTTTCTGACCCCCAACGAACAGGGACGAAACCCCCAACAAGGCGGCCGAAACTGAGGTGTCGACTTCTTCGTGAAAAAGCGCCCTGCAATGATCATGGTGAATCCGGATGAGGTTCTCGCAGTGAGCTGTTCGCTTTTCCTGATCCTGGGAAAGGCCGCTTTCGTGAAGACGATACCGCAGCAGGATTTCTGGGAGATTTCGAATTTGAGTCTGCGTGACAGCGCGAGACCAGAGGTCGTAATCCTCGCCAGAGAATTGCTCTCGCCCTCGAATCGTCGGCGAGCCATACCAGTCCAAACTCTCGAGGACGGACTTTCGGAGCATCACGGTCGGATGCCAAAGCGGACACCCAAAAAAGAGACTCCAGGCAATTTCCTCATGGGTTTCGGGCTTTCGGAGAGGCTCCGCGGGAAGGGCCGCCCCCTTCGAATCGATCGGTTCGACCTGAGTCCCCAAAATGCCAACCTCGGGATGCTTGCGGAGGAAGGCGAGCTGCGCCTCCAGCCGATTGGGCAGGGCGATATCGTCGGCATCCATTCTCGCCACCAGATCAGTCGTGACCTTTCCCCCTCCGTGATTCAGGGCCCCTGCAATCGATTCGGGACGCGGCGGACTGGTGATAACGATGCGCGAGTCTCGGTAAGTCTCCAGGATTTCCCGGGTCCGGTCACTGGAATGATTGTCGATGATAATGAATTCAAAGTCCTCAAAGGTTTGGGCGAGGATGCTCTCAACTGCTTGGCGCAGATAGGCCTCGCCATTGCGAACCGACATGAGAACACTGACCTCGGGCATGGCTCCAATGAGTCGTGATAGCGAAAGACGAAAAAAAGGCCAAAGTCCACGCTAATCCCCGAGACTGCGATAGGCCATCGTGACATAGCGCCTCAGGGCATCCTTCCAATCTGGCATGGCCCCGATGCCCCACTCGTCGAAGCGCTCGCTGGCCAAAGCCTCGAAATCAGGGACCGGGGCAGACCGGGGAAAGTGAGAGGAATCCACACCTTCCACCAACCGACCGGGTTCAAAAGTTTGCACGATGGCAGTGACGTAATCCTGCCGGGAGGCAATTCCGGAGTTGGCAACATGACAAACCCCGGAGGCATCTACCTCAAGGAGTCTGACGATGCGATCAGCTGCATCCCGCGCCCAAGTCGGACTACCCCATTTGTCATTGGCCGAGACCATTTCCTTTCCGGTTGCGGCCTCTTTTCGACGGGCTTCCACGAAATTCTTACGCTGCCCGGTGTCTCCGCCGAAAAGCCACCCAACGCGACACACCAGGTTGCCCGCATCAACCGTCAAACACTCGGCCTCCCCGCGAAACTTACTCGATGCATACTGCGTGAGCGGTTGGGGAAGGTCCGACTCCAGATAGGGGGTTCGTTTCTTTCCATCAAAAATCCCACAGCTACCGATGTAAACGACCTTGGCTCCCACCTGATGGGCGGCGCGAGCCAAGGCACCCGTGGCTTCCGCATTGATTCGGTTGGCCCAAGCCGGCTCCCTTTCGCATAAATCAACGTTGGTCTCCGCAGCACAGTGAATGACCGCATCGGGCGAAATCCCTGTCAGGATTCCCGGAAAATCCTCAAACGCCTCAAGATCAAGTTCATTGCGACTGAGCGCGACCACTTCCCAGCCCCGTTTGGAGCAAAGTTCCACACACTCGGAGCCAAGAAGGCCCCGTGCCCCCGTGACCGCGACTTTCTGAAGAGAAGGTTTACCCATGTTTCAGCTCCCAATTGTATGGAATTCTGTCGGTGAAAGGATCCATGCGGGAAATTTCATCGGGACGGTGGGCAATGTCGGTGCAATTGGCTACGATGGCCATTTTGTCAGCGATCCCCTTGAAGCCATTCCAAACCCCGGGGGGCACCGTCACCAAGGCATAGTTGGATTCCCCCAAAAAGAGTTCCTGAATCACACCTTTCGTGGGAGAATCCTCCCGATCATCGTAAAGGACGAACTTGATCATTCCCCACGGCACGGCATAATTCAAGGTCATCTCAGAGTGAATGTGCCAGGCTTTGATTGCCCCGGGATGGACGCAGGAAAAATACACTTCCCCGAACCCCTTGAAATGAGGGGCATCACTGCGGAGCATATGCATGATTTTCCCCCGTTCGTCGGGGATCTGGCGCAAGGGAGTGACGATGACGCCGTCAATGGTAGTTTGCTTTTTCATGATTACGATATTTCAGTCTCCACCGGATCAACCCCGCGAGGAGTATTCTGCGATTTGTTCTTGGGTCAAGCGAACGGGGTCGTCACCCGCAAAGACCCGCCGATACCAATCAGCGGTCCGAATGATGGTCTGGGCAAAATCCCACCGTGGTTGCCAGTTGAGCAGGTGGTGTGCCTTGTCGATGGCCAAATTCAACTTCGAGGCCTCATGGGGTGCCCGAGGATCACTCCGGTCTTCCCAATCCCCAGGCCAAGACTTCAAGAGTTCTTCGACCAAAGCGGCCACGGTGCGATTCGAGTCCAGCGTCGGTCCAAAATTAAATCCAGACGCCAGAACCTCGGCCTCAGCCGGACTAGCCAGAGCCAACTGGGAAGCCAATGTGAGGTAGCCCCCCAAGGGCTCCAACACGTGTTGCCAAGGGCGGGTTGCCACTTTGTTTCGGACCGGGATGGAATGCCCACCCTGCAGGGCCCGGATGGCATCGGGGACGATTCGATCCGGCGACCAATCCCCGCCCCCAATGACATTGCCTGCCCGGGCGGAGGCCAATCTCACCTTTGAATTTGAGCCGCTGAAAAAAGATCGCCGGTAGCTCGCAATCGCAATTTCAGCCGCCCCTTTGCTGGCACTATAAGGGTCATGCCCCCCCATCGGGTCTTCTTCACGATAGGCATGAAGCCACTCCCGATTCTCATAACATTTATCGGTGGTGATGCAAACCACCGTGCAGGGCTGATCCCCCAGCCTGACCGCCTCCAAAAGGTGCACCGTGCCAAGAACATTGGTCGCAAAGGTCTCCACCGGGCACTCGTAAGATTCCCGGACCAGAGCTTGCGCCGCAAGATGAAGCACAACTGCGGGTTGGGTCTCCTTGACCACCTCCTCCAAAAGATTCCGGTCCGCGAGATCGCCCCTTGTGTCAGACGCAAGCCGTCCAGCAAGACCCAACTGATCAAAGAGCACCTCGTGCGACTTCGGGTCGAGGGCATAACCGTGAACCTCGGCACCCAGCTGAAGAAGCCATTCACACAGCCAACTTCCCTTGAAACCGGTGTGACCGGTGACAAGAACTTTCTGCCCCCTAAAATACTCAATACCACTCATTGTTCGTAAGTGTAAGACGAAGACCACACGATACAAATGCCGACTCCTGTCTGACTACCAAGTCTTCCAAGGCGCATCCCCTGACTCCCAAAGCCCCTCAAGTTCGTGTTTATCGCGAAGGGTATCCATCGGACGCCAAAATCCGTGGTGTTTGAAGAGACCGAGTTGCCCCCGAGCAGCCAAAGCCTCCATGGGCTCACGCTCCCAAATCGAGGAATCCCCGTCAATCAGCTCGAACACTGCTGGATCCAGCACGAAAAAGCCGCCATTGATCCAGTTTCCGTCGCCCTGTGGTTTTTCCTGAAAGGAGGTGACACGCCCCTCTTCCCACTGAAACGACCCAAAGCGTCCTGGGGGTTGCACCCCGGTCATGGTGGCATGCAAGCCGGACTCTCGATGATGACGAACCAAGGCCTTGAGATCCACATCCCCTACCCCGTCACCATACGTGCAACAAAATGGCTCATCCCCGACATAGGACGCGATCCGCTTGATCCGCCCACCAGTCATGGTGCCTTCCCCCGTATCAACAATCGTCACCCGCCAAGGCTCAGCATTGCGTTGATGAACCTCCATTCGGTTCTCTTTCATATCGAAAGTGACATCGGACATGTGGAGGAAATAGTTGGCGAAGTATTCCTTGATGAGATAGCCCTTGTATCCGGCACAAATCACGAAATCATTGATCCCGTGAGCACTGTAAATCTTGAGAATGTGCCACAGAATGGGACGCCCCCCAATCTCCACCATGGGCTTGGGCTTGACTGCCGTCTCTTCCGATAAACGCGTTCCAAATCCACCTGCGAGTATGACTGCTTTCATTTGATTTTTTCTTTTTGCTTTCACCAACGACCCTACTCAACCGCGAGCTTCATCCAGCTCTCGGGTAGAAACCCCTCAGACATTTGATAGCGATCTCGATACCATTCAAGCGGACAAATCACCCGCTTTTCAGGATGTTCAGCAAGCCAAGCTGCCCACCAAGCAAAGGTGCTATTGGGAATGATAAAATGCCGACACTGCCGCATCAGCCAAAAATGAACGGAACCTTTGACACCAGCTTCATCCTCCGGAATCCACGTGACCGGACGCGGCAATCTCAAGTTGGCTTCACACCAAGCAATATCATCGGAAAAACCGAAAAGCCGAATCTCTCCCTGCTCCTTTTCCAGACTCTCAACCGCACGGCAGTAATAGTCCTCACCACATTGCACCCGTAACTCCGCCTCGCTCGTGCTATTGACAAAGTCTGTTCTCCTGACGTGAAGGCAAACCGAAGGCGAGTTCCGGATCGCCTCGAGGTAGCGGGAATGATAATCTCCCCGCATCTTGAAATCCGTCCGGATCGTCTTCTCAAAATCTCGGAAATATCGCTCATCATGCCAGTAGCCCAATAAATAGGCGTTGTTTTTAACAGTCTCCAGAAGAGCCGGTTGAAACTGCTGATCCCTCTCTAGAAAGGTGCTTTTTGCCAGCAGTTTCTTCCGATATCGCAAGTAAAGGCGGGTTGCCAAACTTCTTGGCTTTTCGCTTGCTCTTCCCAAGTCAGCCAACGAAGCAAAATCAAGGGGGGCCATCAAGAGGCCCAAGTCACAATCGCGATGAACAAAGTCCTCGCGAGGCGTCCGATCCACTAGGTCGTAGATGTCAAGCTGCAGTGGAACAGCATTCCTCAAAGACATGGCCCTCCCAGCGGCATACTGGAACATTTGATTTCCCAATCCACCCCATAGTCGTGTGATAATCATACAATTCAGAAAGAGATTAATCCCGATGATTTGATCTCACTTGATCTCTTATTGCTATCTTTAAGATTCTACCCTTGAGTCGGCGAATGAGATAACTCGGGATCCCCGCCTGAAATGGCGAATTTAAAAACGACTTCGGCTGCGTGAGAACCCGTGCGACTATTTCGTCGTTCAATGCAGAGATGGCCATTTTCCCAAGCCACGAACCATCAATGAATCGCGACTCCGGAGGCAGGACCTTCGTGAGGCAATCAACTGCAAAATCACCGACCATTCGACGATGATTTTTGAGAGCGACCTCACCCCAAAAATAAGCAGCTGGACTTACCTGCCCGTGGTTCAAGGCATCTTGCCATAGCAAAAGAGCTCTCTCGATTTCTTCCTGACCATGTAACTCCAAGATCATCAGGGCGTGAAAGAAAAGGCGTCCCGCGATCAGCGCCGAGTAATCCTCCCTCATTGCAGGATCCCCTCGCTTGATGAACATGCGGGCAATTTCGGCATGGGCCAACTGCCCTTCAACGGTCATGGATTTCGTGCCAAGCGAACCCCGCTCGATGTTGTCCATTCGGATGAAATGATCAATTTCCGAACGATGGAGATAAGAGGGCCGCGCCACAAGAGCCCGCAAGTGGAGCTCGCTGTCTTGGCCACACAGAAGCGTCTCGTCCCATCCCCCTATTTTGAAAAAAAACTCCTTTCGCCAAATCGGACCTGAAGTCTGCCAAGGCACATCCCGGCTCAAAAACCGTTCAATCACAGGCCGCTCTGTCGGCACATTCCACACGAAAGGGGAGTCCCCGGGCCTTTCTCGAAACATCCCACCAGTGTAGGCCACAAAATCATAGGCACTCCCGGACTCCATGAAGGCCAGACGATTTTCAAGAGCAGTGGGAGCCAAGAGATCATCGGAGTCCAGAAAGACCAGATAATCGGTCGTCGCCAGCCGGGCACCATCATTCCGGGATGCCGGTGCTCCTTTTCTCCCGATAGGAGCCTGATGATATTTGACACGGGAATCCTCCGTGCTCAGCCGTCTCATCACCTCGGGCGTCCGATCAGTTGAGCCATCATCAACAACCAGACATTCCCACCTTTCGTAACTCTGCGACCTCACCGATTCCAGAGTCTCTTGCAAAAGATCACACCGGTTGTGAGTCGGAATAATGATTGAAACTTTCGCAGTCTGAGAAGCTGACATAGCAGGTGAACTGATGGGCTGAGATCCCGGAATCAAGGAGAGATTGGGGGACCTCCGGACTCCTTGAAGCGTCACTGGGGACCTCTGGCAACCGAACGGAGTAAGCCCGCTAATCGATCCAGAGTCTGCTCTTTTCCAAAAAGCGTGCGGATCCGTTGCCGGGCTGAATTTGACATCGCAATGAGTTCATCATCCTTCATCTGCAAAACATCGACCATTTTGGCAGCCATCGTTCGATAGTCACCTTCCTCACAAAGAAAGCCGGTTTGTCCCTCTGCCACCACATCGCATATCCCAGTGTGCCGGGTAGCCACGACCGGGAGTCCGCAGCACTGGGCCTCTAGGATGGCCACGGGCGTGCCTTCACTGTCGCCATTGCCAGCTTCCACTGAATGCTGAACAAACAAGCGCGCCCGCTGCATCGCTTTCTGGACCCAATCGTGGCTTTTTGCCCCATGAAAAACGACCGCTTCCGATATTCCAAGTGCCTTGGCCAGCCAGCGACATGGCCCGAGAAGGGGTCCCTCACCTGCCATCTCTAATCGCGCTTCGGGAATCGATTTGAGAGCCTCAGAGAAGGCCAGCAAGGTCAAATGAGGGGCTTTCTTCTCAACAAAACGTCCCACCGACAATACGGACTTCCCCCCGCGGCTGGGATCAATTGCCCCAAATTGAGCCTGATCAACGAAGTATGGGATGTAATGAACACGGTCCCGGGGCGCCCCTACGGATACCAATTGTCTGACCATACTTTGCGAGACCCCAACGATTGCTGCCGACTCCGCAAAGAGGCGGGAATAATTTTCACGGTTTTCAGCCAAAGCTTCCCGGTTATGAGCGTCGTACCCATGAAAATGGGTCACCAAGGGCAGGCCCGCCTGGAGACATGCCGGTAGGATCATCGCCCCGGTGGGCCCGTACTCCGCGAGCACCACCTCTATCCCCTTTTTTTTGAGCCAGCGAGCCTGTCGCTGGACCAAAAACTTGGCATCATTGAAGGTTCCCATTTTACGGATGGGATATCGCCAAAGCCGCTCAAACAGTGCTTCTTTCCGAAGGGAACCATCGCTGACCTGATCGAGGGCCACCCCGTGAAGAGTCAAAATCTCATAAGGCAAGCGATCAACGTGGGTCTGAATGAAGGTCTCGGAATAGGTTCCCAAAACCTGACTGACAATCGCGACTCGCATCTCACTTATTGGGCTTGACCGTAGCAACTCTTGCGGTCCCAGTAATCCCGGGCATCAGATATGGCACATTGGAGAATTGGTCCACCGGACGGTCCTTCCGCACCAGCCATCGATAAACGGGAAAACTGATCCGGGATAGCCATTTCCGCTGGGTCTCCGTCATCGGCCTCCGACGCACCCAGAGCCCAATCGCTTGCGCCAAGGCAGCATCCCATCCACCCGTTGGCCTAATCTGGATATCAGTAAATCCCGAGTTTTTGAGGTGCCTTTCGAGCGACCAAGGGGTGTAGCGATATTCATCATGAGGGCAATCATGCAAAGGCCAGAGGAAAGGAACTGTAAAGAAAAGCAACCCCCCGGTCTTCAGGACACGCGCGATCTCGCCCAAGGTCACTTCCGGCTCCGGACAATGCTCCAGCACCTCGGTCGCCATCGCACAGTCAAATTCTTGATCCCGAAAAGGCATGGTGACCCCATCCCAAGTGTAATCCGCATCCTGATAATGGAAGTTATCCAGCAAATCGAGAGGGACGTACTCGGTAATCCGAGACTCCCCTGAAGTCAGCAACGATCTGTAGGGCTGATTCCCAGCTCCAACGTCCAGAAATCGCCCTCCCATCATGGGAATGACGCCCTTGAGGTTGCGCAGAATCGCCGACCGGATCACATATAGATCCTGGTTTGTCGATGACAGTTGAGGATCTAGAAAAGGCTGATTATCCATAAGCTTTTTAGTCTTCGAAAAAGTTTGTGTCGAATCCTAGTCA
>JALQTQ010000090.1 GCA_023263995.1 Akkermansiaceae bacterium
ATCCCTACATCGAATACATGCTCTCACGGAAGAAATTCCTGTTCACCACCGACGAATCACAAGCGATCCAAAATCCGTCTTACACGCTTGAGGGTCCGGTGGCCCCCATTTCGGAATTGGTCGCGCTGAACCGCATCAGCAACGGTGCGGCGGCCGAAATGCTCGCGCTCGCCGAGGCCGAATTCGAGAGCAGCAGGGTGCGCAACTTGAACGTGGCGGAACCCGGTGCGACCTGGCAGAACTCGCTGCACCTCTACCGCGCGACCCGTGAGGCCTCTTATCTCCAAGCCGCGATCGAAGGTGCCGACGCCTACATCGCCCGCCGTATCACGGACCTGCCCGAAGACTTCAACGACCCGGATGCCTCGCTCTCGTTCTGGACTGGATTTGCCCCGCGCTTCATCGATCTCCTCTTACTGCACGAAGCCACGGGCGAGCCCCGCTTCCTCGAGGCTTCATGGAAGGCGGCGAGGTTTTTTGCAATGCACTGCTGGCTGGCACCTCGAATTCCGGGTTTCGATGTCACCGTGAACCAGGGCGGGGTGGCCCCGACTTACTGGTATCTCCGGGATCGGACCGTCGGGCCCATCAGGGTCCCGGAGGAATCGGTCCCGGCCTGGCGAGTTTCCGCTCAAGGGCTCACTTGCGAATCCTCACGGACAAGCACTGGCCACCGCGCCATCTTCATGGCCAACTACGCGCCTTGGTTTCTCCGCCTCGCCTGGCTGAAGGACGATGACTTCCTGCGTGACATCGCCCGCAGCGCCATCGTGGGGCGCTGGATGAACTTCCCCGGATACCACCTCAATACTGGCCGGACCACCGTTTACGAGAAACCCGGCTACCCCTTGCGACCATTCAACGAACTTAGTTACAATTCGTTTCACTTCAACCACATCTGGCCGTTGATGTCGGTCGCGCTCGACTACCTGGTGACCGATGCGGAGACTCGCTCGGACGGGGCGATCACCTTCGAGCGCGAGTTCATCGAAGGCTACGCTTACCTGCAGAGCAGCTACTACGGAATGCGCCCGGGGCGCTTCCACGGCAAGGAGCCGGTGCACCTCTGGATGCCGCAGGGGCTTGCCGAGGTCTCCACCGATGAGCTGAACTACATCGCAGCCCGGGGGGCCGATTCTCTGTGCCTCGCCTTTACCAACCAGAACTTCGTGGAGGAACCAGCCATGGTCAGCATCGACACCAGGTTGGTTCCTGAGTTGGCGGGCCGCACTCGGGCCGCGCGGGTGTGGATCGACAACCGGCCCGCGCCCCCCATCCCGGTGGTGAACGGCCGCTTTGACCTGAGGGTTCCGGCAAAAGGGATCGTTTCCGTGGTCCTCGACAACACCCAAATCAGACCCGCGTTCCAGGACGGATTCGCCGACCTCTCCAAGGCGGACGCCTGGATCGACGGGCACCTCGAATGGACCACTCCGGCTGCAAGGGCCCTCATTCTCAATTTCGGTTCCGGCGATCGTTCCTTTTATTTCTATCTAAAGGACAGTAAGAGGGACTTCAGCTCCTTGCGCCTGCGTTATGAGATCGACGGGCGATATGGCGAGGTCGCGGATGCGACCTTCCCATGGGAGTTCACCGTCCCCCTCGGGCCGGACGACCGCTCGATCCTCTTCGAGCTCGAGGCCACCCGCCCGGATGGTGCAGGGGAGTTCTTCGGCCCCGGCGTGCTGGTGCAAGATGCTGCGGGCGGTTTCCGACTCGGCGACTCGACCGCCACCCGACGCGTCATCCCTGGCTCGACCGCAGCACGCGTTCCGGGACAACGGCTACTCAGAAGCAGGAATACGAAATCCGCAGAGCATGTCACGATCGCGGCGCCGGACGGCCGCTATCTCCGCCCCGTGGACGGCGTACCCATTCTCGATAGAGCCGCCTACACGTGGATTCTCAGCGAGGAGGCTCCAAGTGAATTCACGGTGCAGGATGCCATGAGCGGGAAACACCTCAGGCTGCAGTCTCCCGACGGCATTGCCCCCTTTCAAGAGCTTTCCGCATCGGCTGACCAGCGCATCGAGAGCACCTCGCCGACCAGTCCGATTTCGGCCGGCTGGAGTCTGCGGGTTGGCCCCCTCGGAAACGGAGAGGCCGTGCGATCGTTGCTGCGTTTCGATCTCGGCGGCTTGCCCGCATATCCCGACGCCGTCTCACTGAAGATGGTCCGCCGGGCCAATCACGCCGGGGACCCCGCCAACCTGAACCAACAATACGCCATCTACCAAGTGGCCCGAGACTTTGTGAATGGGGAGGCCACTTGGCTCTCCGCCGCCACGGGGGACCCATGGATCAACGGCGGTGGCGACGTGGAGGGTGACGCCTTGATGGTCATTCCCTACAACCCCGCAACCTCCGATGAAGGACAGTCCCTGATCTTTCCCGACGGGCCGGCCTTCCGGTCCACGGTGAAAGCCGCCATCACGAATGGAAGCTCGCTCAACCTGCTGATTCGCTCCAATCGCGAAGACTCCGCGCAGCGCAGTGAGGCCTACTTCACTTCGTCGGAACAACCAGCCGGGGAGGCTCCTCGGTTGCTGCTGGACTACCGCAGCACGTTCGCGGCCAAGGCCGAACTTGTGCTCGACACCACCAGCGCGGACCGCTTCGCCCTGGAGTCGGCCGATGGCGGAAGGCAGAACCTGCGCCACCTTGAGAGCGGCCTCTCTCTCCTGCCGGGGGCGAACAAACCCTTGGGAGCGATCGAAACGGGAACGGAGCAAGCTTGGACCATCGCCCCGGCACCATCGTCCCGGTTGATTCTCGGGACCGAGGAAGGGCTCCTGGCAGCTTCCGAATCCGGGGACTCAGTCGAGCTCGCCCCGATCAGCTCTGCGGGTGAGGTCACCCGCTGGGAGCTGCATGACGGACCAGACGGCACGATCCGTATCGTTCATACCGCCAGTGGCAAAACCCTGAGTGTGTTCGCGCAGTCGACCGACTGGACCGAGATTCCCGTGCTTGAAGATATCCGGATGCGCGCCAACGACCTCCACCAAGAAGTCGATTGGAATCTGGCGGCAGGTTCAATCAGCGCATCCGACAATTTTCGCTCATTACTGCGCTTTGACCTGTCCGCCCTGCCGCCCGGATTTGCGGCGGCGGAAACCGAACTGGCACTCGATATCCTGAACCGCGACCCCACCTCTGAAAGTTTCTCCCACAACTTGGAAGTCTTCCGAGTGACCCAACCTTACTCGTTCGCCGAAGTCACCTGGACCACCGCAGGGCCGGGTCCGTGGACCCATCCGGGGGGAAGTTTCGACCGGACGGTGCTGGCGTCGGCGGTTGCCAATCCCTCCACCGTGGGCTCCGGGCAGGATCTCGTCTTCAGGGGAGGAGAAACGTTCGCGACCGTGGTGCAGAGCGCGCTGAACAACGATGGCCAACTCGACCTGCTCGTCCGCTCCGATCGCGAGAACAACCGACGAAGTTTCTTCTGGATCGCCTCAAAGGAAGACGATGGCGTAAGCGAAGTGGAGGGCCCCCGGCTCAGGATTCGCGGAAGAGCCGACGAATGGCACCTGGCGCTCCGCCCATCGAAAAGCGTGGCAGGACAGGAATTCCAATGGGTGGATGGCGGGGCCGCGGGCGTATTCTTGCAGGAGAAGGAAAGTGGGCAATTTCTCAGAATCAAACAGGGCGTCGTTGGCCTGACGGATGACCAGCCAAGGGCGACCGCGATCGAAGTCACCAATGCGGAACCCGGCTCCCGCCTGGTGGGTCGCTCGCTTAACCGGGCATCCCTGTGGACGTGGTTCGGCGCGGTGGACCTTTCCTCCTATCCGTGGTGTTATCACACCGACCTAGGGTGGATCTACCTCGGCTGGGAGGGACGCGACTCTCTCTGGGGGTGGCTTGATGGCGTCGGGTGGATTTATACCAGTGCACTCACTTACCCACTCTGCTTCTCGCAGCAGAATGACGAATGGATGATGATCGAGAGACTCCCCGACGAAAGCGAGGTCTCCTTCACCCGGTTCAGATCCCGCGGGTCCCTGAGGCTTCCCGCTGGCGCAGGTTTCAATGTCGCGGACTGGCTGCGATCAGGATCGATGCCAATCGTGCCTACCCCTCCCTCTTTCGCCCCTGCAGACCCGGCGCCTTTGTTTGAACCGCTACTTGGCCAACACACCCGGCTCATCCGTGGTCCGGGTGATGGTGCCTGGTGCCTGATTACCCACGGCGAAACCGACAAGAATCTCCTCCTCCAACACAGCCGCGACCTGCGCCAATGGTGGTTGCGGGACGCCATCCGGACCGCCGATCGAGGCCCGGTCCTCTTTCAGCTCCCGCCTGAAGAGAATTCAACCTTCTGGCGAGCCCTTCGGCACCCTTTCGATTCGGAAGAAAACTGAACTGAGGTTTTCCAAGGCCGTTCCCTTCAGGTCAAAACTTCGGGTGGTGGAATTCCCGGCGGCTCCTTCGATTCCGGTCTCCAGTTCAGCATCCCATCGAGTCATGTCATCCGACCACTTCACGTCATAAGCTGTCCCTTCTATCGAATTCCAGGTGAGAGACAGGATGTTGTCCGAAGGAGAAAAGTGAACGGAGGTGATTTCAGGTTGCCCACCTGCTCCAAGCGGAGTGATGAGCGGAAAATCGGCGAGATAGGTGGTGCGTTCTTCGGGAATAGGCACCTGAATCTGTTCGTCGAGAAGGAACCACTCGTTGGCATCATTGCTGCCTTCGACACGCCAACTGACAGGGTCACGCTCGCTCGAGTCGTTTGCGGTGGCAAGCCGGTAGGAGTCCACATTCACCGAATCTCCAAAGTCCAGGACGAGAGTGGCCGCAGTTTTTCTGAAGTCGAGCCACTTGGAACTTGGACTATTATCATTGCCCTGCTCCGGTCCTTCTCCACCAGGGCTCTCTCCCTGAGGGGAGAACGCGGTCGCTCCATCGAGCCTGACTCCGCCAAAAAGAAGTTGAAACTCGCCCAGCTGGATGCTGTTAGCCGAGAGGTCATTTCGGAGTTCAGTGGGGACGAAGCGATAATAGCGGAAGGAAGCCCGCGTTTCGGCAAGACGTACTTCAAACGTAGCGGTGAGAGTCTTCGTATCACCAACCGCTGTCAGAGTGTAGATGGTATCAACCGTGGGATTGATGGTGATACTCCCCACCGGATTGACCGTCCCAATCCCTTGATCGATGGAAACCGAGTTGGCGTTGATGACCACCCATGATAATTGCGCGGATTCTCCCGCCGAGATCACAGGCCGCTCGGCTCCGAAGGCCGCAATCGAAAGCTCATCGGATGCCCCGAGATTGCCGGGAATGGAGACGGTATCAAGGCTGAGCCACCCCCATCCTCCCTGAGCCTGATCGACGAGGTCGACGGTGTAAGTCGCGTTTTGATCAAGAGCCGCAAGCTGAAGACTGGTGAAAGCAACTTGTTGCCATTGATTGTCAGAGGCCTTCATGGCGGAGAGAACATAAGTGTCAGTCATCGCATTCCGCAAAGCGATCCCCTGAAACCCAGGTTCACTAGGACGGACGGGGAGATTGGCAGAACTGGTGCCCGCAAGGTCGCCGACGCCACTCCCCCCGTCGAGCCAGGCGGTGAGGGGACCGCTCCCATTCAAGGTAAACTCGGGGGAACGGAGAAGAAGCGTCGGATGGGAGCCATCGTGGTAGCGGCTGCGGATCGCACCGGGGCCTGCCTGCGGTTCGCCATAACCCGACACGGGATCCCATCCATCAGCTGGCGCCCCTGCCGTAAGGTCACTCCATCCTTGGAAGGTACCGTCATCAAAATCATAGATGAGCGGCAAACCGCTGGCGACCTGCACGGAAACCTCGGAGATCACGGCGCCCGATGCACCACCGGTTGCCGTGAGGGTATAAGTGGTGGTTTTGGTAGGGGAAACGACAAGGGAACCTGCAAGGGCCACCGGACCGATCCCCGGATCGATCGAGACACTGGTTGCGTCTTCAATCTCCCAACGGAGAGTGGTCGATTCCCCCACGACGAGGAAAGGAGGGTCTGCAAAGAAGCTGAAGTCATCGTTGGTGAACTCAAAGATTTCGGTGTAGCTTTGTCGGGTCGCGGGAACGTTGGCGAAAGATCGCGTATCGATGATCGTCCAATTGAAATTGTCATTGCTGCCTTCGACGGTCCATGAAAGCGGATCCCGCTCATCGGCATCATTGGCGGTGGCGAAGCGGTAACCGTCGGTGAAGACTGGCGTGCCAAAGTCCAGAACCAGCCCGGTAAACTTGTTGAAGTCGAGCCACTTGGTTCCGAGGTTGCCATCGACCGCTTGGGCCGGAGATTCGCCACCAGGATTGTTGCCTCCCGGATTGCTGGCGGAAGCACCACCTCGAAGCGTATTACCGGCGTAAAGTTCAAACTCTGCAAGCTGGACCGAGTTTGCCACGGCGGTATTACGAAGTGCAGTGGGCGTGAAGCGGTAATACCGAAAATTCGCCCCAAACCCGGTGAGGGTGAACAACAGGAAAAAAGAAAAGAGAACGACCAGTTTCATGATCCGAGGCTTAAAATAAGAGACAAATAAGCGACAATGGGAATCAAATTGTATTTTTGAAATACATTTCCCCCGATGCCATTTGATCGCACTTGATGAAGGAATCGAGTAAGCAAGACGTGGGAAGACCAGGCGAGCGTCCGGGCCCTGAACTCAAACGCTCTCCGGTGCCGCCCCCAGCGTTTCGCCGAGAAGAAAATCGGGCATCAGGGTGCGTCGTACTTTCCGATCGAGCACCCCTTTTGTCACCGCCAGCATGGCTCGGGCTGCCATTTTCCCAAGTCGGATTCCATCGTGGGTATAGCGTGTCACTTCAGGGACTGAAGTTGTGAGGAACAAGTCATCAGCTCGTGAGATGACCGAGGCCTGCTCCGGAATTTTCCAGCCGGCTTGCTGCAGGCAACCGATCACGGGCCAAACAAAGTTCGGCTGGGTCACGAAAAACGCCGATGGAGGGTGCCGACGGCTGAGCAACTGCTGCATGCAGCGTCTGATTCCGCTTGGGCTCGGATCGTAGAGCCCATTGACCACCTCGACCGATTCGGAATGTGTCGCCGCAGCTTCCTGAAGGCCTTGCCCACATTGTTCATCGCCGGCAAGTTTGACCGTCGCGTGGATCAGTGCGATGCAACGATGGCCCCGGCGAATGAATTCGAGCGCCGCATGATGTCCGATGGCTTTGCTTGCTGTTTCAACGCACGGCAAACGGATTCCGGGAAACCGAGAGCCAAAAACGAGGGCTGGCAGATTTCGGTCCGCGAACAATTGTTGGATTTCCTCGGACATCCCGATCAGGGCCCAGCCTCCAATTTCCACCTGATTCAGAAGGGCTTGCAGCCGTTCTTCGCGGCTCCGTCGCTGCTGCAGCCAAGGACAATAATCAAAGTGATAGGTGAAACCGGCCGCTTCCAGTTCAGAGTGGAAACACTCCAGCGCCGTTTTGGTCGTGCCCACCATTTGACTTTCGGGAAGCAAGCTGAGCATGCGGATTTTCGTCCCAATTTTTCGATTGGGTTGCTCATCTTGGTGGGGTTGGACCCGGTGCTGCCGTCCGTGACCTCCCTTGGCAATCAGGCCATTCCGCTCAAGAAGATCAAGCGCCTTGCGCAGGGTCGTCCTGCTCACTTTGAGTTCGGCACACAAGGCATGCTCGCCTGGGAGAACTCCCTTCCAGAGCCCCCGTGAAACCCCCTCTTCCAAGACAAGGGCGGTTTCTTCGACGAGCGAACGCCTGACCGGCAATCTCGGTGGGTCCATAAATGAAATAAAAGGCCAGTGCTTGAGTAACCAATAAAAAACCGTGGCCAAAAAATTGCGCTCCCCTGAGAGAAGGACGAAAATCCTTGTCGCTATGGTGACACCGGATTTCCCAAGGCGGCAAGGAGCCGGTGTTGCGCGATGTTGTAGTCAATGACGGCATCCACTTCCGCTTGGCGGGCTTGAGCAAGGGTGCGAATGGAATCGAGAGCCTCGATGGGGACCCCTTGGGCTTCTTCCAGACGGGCCGAAGTGAGTTCGTAAAACTTTTTGGCGTGACCCGCCGCCTTGCTCCCGATGCTGAGGCGGGTGCGTTGCGCGTGAACATCGGCGCGATAGCCGGCGACCTCGCTGGCGATGTGGTCGAGGAGGCGCGCTTCCCGGAGTTCGGCCAGTTTGAGTTCCGATTGTTTTTCCCGAGCCTTCGCGGCATTGCCAAAGCCGAGGCCTTCCAATTTCCAGTAAATCATGGCCGTGACCTCGTCGCGGGGACCCCGGTCGTCAATGCTCTCGCCTTGGCCGGCCGCGAATCGATAATCGGAGTAGGTGGCGGCGATCTTGGGAAGAAAGGGCTTCACCTTTTCTTCCTGAAGTCGGTAGGCGGCGGCGGAGACTTCAGCCTGCAGCCGACGGGTTTCAGGTCGAAATTTCAAGGCAGTGGCCACCATTCGGGCGATCGGTTCATCGGGGTTGACGAGATCGCTGGCCGCCACCGAGCGGTCGGTGGGAATCAGGGTTAGCGAGACCGGAAGGTGGAGCAAACGGGCAAGGACGGTGGAACGTCGGATGAGGTTGGCTTCGGCCCGGGCAGTCTGGCCGGAACGAAGGAGGTGGGTGGCGGCGGCGCGTTCTGCATCGGCATCGAGCCCTTCGCCTGCCTCTGCAAAATGACGGGTGGATCGGGCCAGTTGCCCGGCGGCTCCTTCGATCTCGCGGGCGAGCTGTAATTGAGCCCGGGCTCGCAGCAACTCGTAGTAAGCCACCGCCGCTTCTGCGAAAACCTCGTTCTGCCTGGCCTCGGTGTCGGCCTGCGCGGCCCGATAATCCTGGCGGGTGGCCAAGGGGGCATAAATGGCGCGGCTCAGAGAGAGGTCCAGTCCCAGGCCGGGAACCCCGATGTTGTTTCCGAGTCCCAGCGATTGATTGACGTTGGTGGTGCGGAGCGGTGTGCCCTGAATGTCCTGCAGGAGGCCATTCCTGCGGGCGAAGGAGGCTCCGACAGCCAGATCGGGGACAATCGACAAGAGGGCACGGTCTTTGCGGGCGGCGGACCGGTTGGCCCGCTCGATAGCAGATGCGAGTTCGAGGTTGCGTCCGGCAGCAAGCTTCAGGGTGGTGGGAAGATCGATCGCAAAGGTCCCCATGGTGGGAATAGGTTGCTGCGAGATCCTTTTACCCGATGAGGCCGTTGCCCCTGCTTCGTTCCTCGAAGGGAGCGAGGAGCAGGAAACGAGGATGAGGAGACCGATTGTCGAGAGAAGGGAGGTGAGCGAACGCATGATGGAAGTCGTGAGGTCAGGCCGCCGGAAGAAAGGACGGCGGGCGTTTGAGCAACGCGAAGACGGCGGGAACGAGGAAGAGGGTCAGAATGGTGGAGAAGACCATGCCACCGATCACCGCGCGGGCGAGCGGGACCACGACTTCATTCCCGGGAAGAAGCTCAAAGGCAAAAGGTGCCATCGAGGCCACCAAGGTGAGCGAGGTCATCAGAATGGGGCGGGCGCGGACGCGGGCGGCGGAGACAGCGGCGTCGAGCGGGCTCTTTCCGGCTGCCAGCTCGGTATTGGCAAAGCCGACAAGAAGAATGCTGTTGTTGACCACGACCCCGATGAGCATGAGGCCGCCCATGAGCGACTGGATATTCAGAGTGGTACCGCTGAGATAAAGGGCCAGAACGGCTCCGGCGAGGGCAAGCGGAACCGCCAAGAGGATGATCAGGGGATCGAGAAAAGATTTGAACTGGGCAATGAGGATGAGAAAGACCATCGCGGTGGCAATGACCAGCCCGAGGCCGAGGTCGGAGGCACCTTCGCGCATCGTAAGAACGGGACCCTGGAGGGAAACGGTCACGCCGGGCGGGAGTGCGATCTTGGCGAGTCGTTCCTCGATGTCCGCCACCACCGAACCAAGATCGCGGTTCTCCACGTTGACGTAGACGTTGTTCACCCGACTGATGTCGGCGTGGGCAATTTCCCCGGGAATTGCGACTCGCCGGATCTCCGCGATGTGCGAAAGCGGAATGATCTCGGGCCCGTCCGGGGTTTGAATACGCAGGGGCAGGTTGCGGAGTTCGTCGAGCGATTCGGCACGATTGTCGCGCAGTTGCACGCCCATGAAGAAGTCCTTGCCGCTGGACGGATCGACCCAAATGTTCTGGGTGTATCCGGTACTCGCGCCGTAAGCCGAGAGGATGGTCTTGGCCACGTCATCCTGGCTGAGCCCATAGCGAGAGGCTTTGAGACGATCGACATGGATATCGAGCTGGGGGAGGTCTTGGGCTTGCGCGAGCTGGATGTCGACCGCTCCTTCAACGTCCTGAATACCGGCGATGATCATTTCGGCGGCTTGTCGCCCCACTTCGAGATTGGAAATTTTCAGTTCGATGTCGATCGGTGCGGGCGACCCTTCATTGAGGGCGGCATTGACAATGCCTCCGGTGACGAAGAGGAATTTTTCATCGGGAAACGCGTCTTTCCATTTCGCGCGGAGTTCTTCAACATAGCTCAGGGTCCCACTGCGCTTACGATTGTTCTTGAGATTGACGATCAAGTAAGCGGTGTCGGGGCCCGCGTTGGAACTGAGAATTGTCGAAAACCCGGCCCCCTTGCCGACGGGGAGGCCGATGTTGGCAATGATGGTTTCGATGTGCTCCTCGCCGATGGTGTCCTTGATCGACTGCTCCAGCCGTTTCACCACCTCTTCGGTGCGTTCAAGTTTTGAGCCGGGAATGGTTTTCAAACGAACCTCGAAGGTACCGGCATCGACATCGGGAAACAATTCGCTCCCGAGATCGGGGACAAGGAAAAGACAGGCGGCCGAAACTCCAGTGATCATGCCGATGGTAAGGAAACCCTTTCGGACCAAGCTGCGCAGAAGCCGGGTCAAAGGGCCTTCGGGTTGGTCGGTGGGGGCGACGGGAGGCGCTTTCAGCGTCTTTCCGGCAAAGCGGGCGAGGAAGGCGGGAGCCACTGTCATGGCAATGACATAGGAGGCCGCGATGGTGATGACAGCCGCGAGAGAGAGCGGGATGAACAGAAAACGAATCATTCCCGTGAGAAAGATCGCCGGGATAAAGACGACGAGAGTGGTCAGAGTGCCGGCCAGAACCGGGAGGGACACTTCCTGGGTGCCTTCGGCGGCGGCCGTTCGCGCATCTTTGCCCATGGCCCGGTGGCGCATGATGTTTTCCACCACGACAATCCCGGCGTCGACCACGGTCCCAATGGCCAAGGCTAGCCCCCCGAGGGTCATCACATTGATAGTTTCGCCGGTAAAAAAGAATCCTAAAATGCCGGTGAGGAGCGCAAGAGGCAACATGAGGAGAATAGCAAGAGCCGGGCGAAGACGACGGAGGAAGAGAATCACCACCAAGACCACGAGCAGGGCACCAAGGCCCACCGTGAGCTGGAGGCTGGAGATGGCCTTACGGATGTAGGTTGATTGGTCGCTTACGAGATCGACTTGGACTTCCTCGGGGATATCACCGCGAGCCTTCATGGCCGGAATTTCCTTGGCGACACCCTCCCACTCCCGGATCAACTGGGTGCCTGCGACGGGATTGCGAATATCTGCGATTTGCGCCTTGCGCGTCAGCGTTCCATCGACCTCATCGGCCAAGAGGTCTAACATCCGCCGGGTCTGCCGGTCAGGGCCACCATAGGTCAGCTCCTGAATGCGGTAGGCAATCCGGCTCTCCAGAAACGCGCGGCTGTTGTTCGGGGCCGGGGCGTCGAACAGCGCCTGCCATTCGGCCTTCAGCTCAGTCACGGACATAAGCTTCAGGGCGGCAAGGCGGGCAAGGATCGGGTCTTGGGATGTCATGTGGATTTCCTCTGAGTTGGACCCGCAGTACCGCTCTGATTTGGGCGGAAGTGTAGCGAGCCGTCTCCGTCTCCAACCGATCTCTTTGCCTGATTGGCATTTATGAGACGGATGATGCCCGCCGCCAAAATGCGACCAATCTCCGCCCGGCGCTCGGCAGGCGATATCTTGTCCGGGTGCAGGGGGTTGGGGCGGTTCATGACATAGCAGCTCCGTTGGGTCTGCAATTCAATTACTCAGCCGCCGCCCAAACTGTGCCAACCTACCGGTTAGCGGGGCTGCCTCACATCTCGCGGCCGCACCAGCGGACACGGCCGATGATGTTGATTTCTTCGGCCAGGCATTCGTAGGGGGAATATTGGCTGTTGTCCGACATGATGCGAAGTCGCGGCGGATCACTCATCGGCACATATTCCAGACGTTTGGCCACGAGGCCCTGTCCGTCATGGAGAACAAACACGCCGGGTGGCTTCGGGTTGCGCTGGTTGAGATCGACCAAGACCGTATCGCCATCAAGGAGGGTCGGGGTCATGCTGTCGCCTTCTACAGCCATGACGCGCAAGAGCGAGGGGGCGGCTTTCAAGCGATCCCTGATCCAGGCACGGCGGAAGTGATAGTCCCGCCCGCGCGAGGGTTCGACATCGACCAAGGCGCCTCCGCCCATTGAGGGGCGCGCTGTCACTGATTGAATGGCCACGAACTCGTTGTTGTATTCATCTGTAATGGGATCTTCGCCATCCACGGTGCCTTT